>CAJQJT010000327.1 GCA_905478725.1 uncultured Pseudomonadales bacterium | reverse complement strand
CGAATAGAGGCTGTCTTTCTGTTTGCTGATCCCCGGGTCTTGAGCTGCTTCCCGGGGAATTTCTAGACCTGCATTGCGCGCCAGCATTTCCACTGCGGGCAAAAAGTCCAGGCGGTCGAACTCCATGACAAAACCGAGGGCGTTGCCACCGGCACCGCAGCCAAAGCAGTAGTAAAACTGTTTGTCTTGGGCAACGGTAAAGGAGGGGCTTTTTTCTTCGTGGAAGGGGCAGCACGCTTTGTAGTTTTTACCGGCTTTTTTGAGCCCGACACGGCTGTTGACCACGTCAACAATGTCGACGCGATCCAGGAGGTCATCAATAAAGGTTTGCGGTATGCGTCCGGCCATTGGGTTACAGGTTACTCGTTTTTTAAGGTATCAGTGTAACGCCTTGGGCTGGGAAATAAACCTGCTTGGCTGCTCTAGCTATTAAGCGCAGCTTTAACCAAACCGCTAACGGCGCCAGTGTCTGCGCGTCCTTGAACCTGAGGACGCAGAATGCCCATTACTTTACCCATATCGGCCATTGAGGCAGCGCCAGTTTGGCTGATGGCGTTCTGTACCAGTTCAGTAATTTCAGCGTCGGTGAGCGCAGTCGGCAGAAAATCTTGAATCACGTTGATCTCGGCGATTTCGATATCCGCTAGTTCTTGACGACCGGCAGCTTCGTACTGAGTTATAGAGTCGCGGCGCTGTTTAACCATTTTATCGAGAATGGCCAACACTCGCGCGTCATCAATATCGATACGCTCGTCGACTTCTACGCGTTTGATCTCGGCTTGGACCAGGCGAATAGCGCTAAGGCGGGGTTTGTCTTTGGCTCGCATTGCCTCTTTCATGGCATCTTTAAGCGTCGTTTTCATGGACATATTAACTCTCCTGAGGATAGTATTACTGAATTCCAGAAACACAAAAAGCGCCGGTTGGGCGCTCTCTGCATTAACTCTTTATAGTACTGCTCTGGGTTAAAGAGCGGTGCTTAATAGAGTCGAGTAAACTTGCGTGATTCGCGAGATACTTTTTTCTGGTTACGCTTAACAGCTGCTGCTGCTTTGCGCTTGCGTTCCCACGTAGGCTTCTCGTAGAACTCGCAGCTGCGAACTTTAGCCAAAATACCAGCTTTCTCGCATGAACGTTTGAAACGACGTAATGCTACGTCAAAGGGCTCGTTTTCTTTAAGTCGAACGCTTGGCATCTATATATAATCCTGTGGTAAACACTTGTGTACAGTGATCTGTCGCTAACTGTCTTTGTTAGTGACCCTTTAAGGGCGCGTAGTCTATACACTTCCCTGTTTTGATGCAAAGTTTTTTGGCGCCTTTTTAACAGCACCGGCGAGACCGCAAACTACAGGTTCACACAGCCCTGCAGAGGGTTTACAGTTACGCCCTCAGTCGACGATTTGTCCAGCGTTGGCGCTACTTTAAAGCAATACTACAAGGCCTCTATAAATGCTTGTTCTCGGTGTCGAAACCTCCTGCGATGAAACCGGTGTTGCTGTTTATGACAGTGATCGCGGGCTATTGGCGCACAATCTTTATTCTCAGGTAAAGCTCCATGCCGAGTATGGCGGCGTGGTGCCAGAGCTAGCCTCCCGTGATCATGTGCGCAAAATATTACCCATGTTAGAGCAGGTATTAGCCTCGGCTGATGTCACCACGGCTGATCTAGATGGCATCGCCTACACCGCTGGTCCAGGTCTTATGGGTGCCTTAATGGTAGGTGGAGCCGCGGCAACTGCGCTGGGCTATACCCTTGGCATTCCGGTATTGGGTGTTCACCATATGGAAGGGCACCTGTTGGCACCGATGCTGGAAGATAATCCTCCGGCCTTTCCCTTTGTTGCACTATTAGTGTCTGGCGGACATACCCAGTTGGTTGCGGTGGCGGCGATTGGTGAGTATGAGTTGCTTGGCGAGTCCATCGACGATGCCGCTGGTGAAGCCTTCGATAAAACCGCCAAACTCTTGGACTTGGATTATCCCGGTGGCCCGCGCTTGGCGGCTATGGCCGATCGCGGAAACATTGACCGCTTTAGTTTTCCCCGGCCCATGACAGATCGTCCGGGGCTCGAATTTAGTTTTTCCGGTTTAAAGACTTATACCCGCAACCTGATTGAAAAAAACCGTGGTGAGGATGTATTGCCAGACGAGCAGTGCATGCTCGACATCTGTGCCGGATTTCAGGAAGCGGTGGTGGATACATTGGTGATTAAATGTCGCCGTGCTATGCAACAAACTGGTATGAAACGTCTTGTAATCGCCGGTGGCGTATCCGCTAACACCAGATTGCGGGAAAAACTCGAGGTGGCTCTTGCTAAAGAGGGCGCTGAGGTGTTCTATGCTCGCCATGAGTTTTGTACCGACAATGGGGCAATGATTGCCTATGCCGGCTGTCAGCGTTTGTTGGCTGGAGAAAAGAATGAACTGGTGATTGCGGCGACGCCGCGATGGCCGTTAGATAAATTGACTGGGCTAGGGGAAGCTGTTTGATGGATATTGTCTATATAAGAGACCTGCGTATCGAAACCATTATTGGTATCTATGATTGGGAGCGCGAGGTTAAACAAACTGTTAGTCTGGACTTAGAGATGGCCCATGATATTCGTCGTGCCGCAGAAACCGACGACATTCAGTATGCCCTCAACTACAAATCGATTGCCAAGCGGTTGATTAAGTTTATTGAAGAGAGTGAGTTCTTACTGGTTGAGCGTATGGCCGAAGAAGTTGCTGGTATTGTCAGAAATGAATTTTCCGTGCCCTGGTTGCGGTTGCGTGTTAGCAAGCCCGGCGCTCTCAGAGGTTCCCAAGATGTGGGAATCTTAATCGAAAGAGGAGTTAAGCCCTAGTGGCACTTATCTATCTTAGTCTCGGTAGCAACGTTGAAGCCCAGCGCAATATTGAGGCGGCGATGGATGCACTGGCCGACACCTTTGGTGAACTGATCATCTCCTCTGTCTATGAGAGTGAGGCGGTGGGTTTTGAAGGCGACAGTTTCTACAACTTGGTGGTGGGCATTTATTCGACCCACTCCATTGGAGACCTGTCGAAAATACTCAAAGCAGTCGAAGACGTACAGGGGCGCGATCGCACTGCGCCCAAGTTTGGCGCGCGGAGTTTGGATATTGATATTTTAACCGTCGATGATCGTGTCGGCCTGATCGATGGGGTTTCTATACCTCGCGATGAAATACTCAAAAACGCCTTTGTGTTGCAGCCTCTGGCTGAAATTGCCGCCATGGCAGTACACCCTCAGCTAGGCACAAGCTATCTGCAGCTATGGCAGGAATTCGACAAAGATAAGCAAAAGCTGTGGCCGATTGATTTTATCTGGCGCGGTGAAAATATTACCAAGGCAAACTAATTGTCGATTATTGGATACAGTTGATTTTTCGTTCACTATAATCAAGCAAGTAAATAATTTTTGACCAGGGCAATGACGCCCAGAACATTTAAAGGAGTAACCATGAAAACATCCCTCGTCAGTCTTTTCTCTCTCGCCATTCTCGCCGTACTGCCATCTTGTACCACCTTTGATCCTTACACCGGTGACGAAAAAGCCACTAAAACAGCCATTGGCGCCAGCATCGGTGCCGGCGTTGGCGCTGTGGTGGCCTATCTCGACAATAAAGATGAAGACAGCCGCAAGCGCAATAAACGCATCTTAGCTGCCGCGGGCGGTGGTGCAGCAATAGGTGGTGGCATCGGTTATTACATGGACGCCCAAGAGGCAAAGCTGCGTCAACAGCTGCGCGGCTCTGGAGTTAGCGTCGAGCGAGTTGGTGACAATATCAATTTAATTATGCCGGGCAATATTACCTTCGCCAGCAACAGTGCGGATATTAATGCGAGCTTTTATTCAGTGCTCGATTCGGTGGCCTTAGTGCTCGAGGAGTATGACAAAACCTTAGTCGTTGTTGCCGGACACACCGACAGCGATGGTGCAGCAGCTTTTAATGAGGATTTATCCCAGCGCCGCGCGCA
>CAJQJT010000326.1 GCA_905478725.1 uncultured Pseudomonadales bacterium | reverse complement strand
CCACAGCGACCAGGTGCTGGTCGAGATAAAACAATGGCAGGCGCTCCCGCCACCAAGGCTCTAAGCCGTATTCCTGAAGCAATTTCTTGAGACTGCTGGAATGCTCGCGACCCAGCGGCTTGCAGCGTTCGCCACCCTGGCGAAAGCGCACTTCCAAGCGCTCAACATTATTCAAACGCAGACCTTCACCAAGGGTTGGCTCAGCGATCAACAGATTGCCGTCAGGCAGCACTAATGGCTCATCCCCCGACCAAAACAAGCAGAGGCCCAAATCAGCTTTTGCCCGCCCACTGCGCCTAAGTAAATAGAGCCTCTGCCGATAGCGGCAGAGCTGCAGATCAGCACGCAAGACTTTTGGCTCGCTGTCCTCCCGAGCGCTGAGCAGAGAACTGATTACCTCATCGATAAAGGTTTGGCCCAGCGCTGCCAGCCCATAAATCTCAGGCCAGTAACGCAACAGGTTTTTTTGTCGCAGTGGCTCAAGCTCAACCATCCGAGCTAAATCTAATGACCAGCCACCCCGCTCTAGGCGAGGATCAAGTAGGGCAAGGTCAGCTCGCGCCACAGAGTCGGCAAGCTGATCCGCCTGACCACTCTGCTCTGCGCTACGCATAACGCCCTGAACATAGCCTGGCCAGCGCTGCGCCAGCTTAGGAATAACAGTGTTGCGCAAATAGTTTCGATCAAACTGTTGCTGTTGATTGCTCTCATCCTCAATCCAACAGAGCTGCCGGGATAGAGCATAGGCCTGCAAACTCGATTTTGGTTTGTTGAGTAACGGTCGAATAAGATGTCCAGTGCCGACGGCTCGGGTTTGCGGAATCCCAGACAAGCCTCTGGCTCCGGAACCGCGCAATAAACGGAACAGCACCGTCTCCACCTGATCATCGGCATGGTGACCCAAAAGCAGCACACCATTTTTCACCAGCTGTTTCTCAAACACTGTATAGCGTGCGTCTCGCGCCGCAGACTCAAGCCCGGCACCGGCTTCATTTATCACTACGGATTCGCTAATTAGACGCACCCCCAGAGACTGGCAGAGGGCTTTTGCATGCTGCTGCCAATCATCGGCATTCTCTGACAGACCATGATGAATATGCACAGCGGTTATCCGCTCTGGAGGCAGTAGCTCGCAGAGCAAATGCAGCAAAACAGTAGAATCAAGGCCGCCGCTGAACCCCACTAGGATCTGTGGCGCTGCCTCAAGCTGCTCGAGCCAGTCGGCGAACACGCCTGCGGCAGTCACCGCAGCCTGCGGCGTCGAGGCGCCTCTATTCACGGCTGCTGCTCAGCGTCTTCATGCTCGGCCTGGTATTTCTTGAATTGGTGGCGAGTCAATAGATTGCAGTTTTCGGTAGCGGGATCAAAGGTGATCAATACATCACCCTTGCTAAGTTGGCGCTTAACCTGGTCGATTTTACTGTCCAAACTCACCTCCTGAGAGCCGTAATCAGTGCCCTCACGCAAGATAAACTCTTCGATAATCCCATAGAGGATTTCTGCACTTAACATTTCTGCGGGAATTTCTATCACGTTATTGGCTTCCTGGGTTACTTTGGCGAATGAATTCGGGCGTTAGTTGATTAATGGGTTGATTGAAACATATTTATCCAATCAGACAGTTTCAGATTTATCTGACCTGCATAATAGTGCCATAATCATTTGCAGTTAAGCAGAGGAACGAAAAATGACTGATTATTTAGTACTAACCGTTATTGCCGATGACCGCGAAGGCATAGTTGAACAGATTTCCCAGACTGTCATCGAACACGGTGGCAACTGGATGGAAAGTAGCATGGCGCGCTTAGCAGGGAAGTTTGCCGGTATTCTGTTAGTCGAAGTTGAGCCTGCCATGCACGCTGATCTGGAGCAGGCTTTGGCCGCGCTCTCAGCTCAGGGGATAAAAATCATAGTCGAACAGAGCGCCCCAAGCCCCGAAAAAGATGCCGAGGTTAGCTGCATCGAAATCGTCGCCAATGATCGCCCGGGCATTGTCGGTGAAATCTCTGCGCTGCTGGCGAGCCATAATGTCAGCCTAATCTCTCTGGAAACCTTCTGTGAAAGTACACCTATGTCCGCCGGCATGATGTTTTACGCTCACACCTATCTGCAGCTGCCAGAGGGAATGGCTGGAGACCAGCTAACCGCCATTCTCGAAAGCCTGTCGGATGATTTAATGGTGGAGATTGTCGACTCCTAAGTCGCCTCTTAAAAATTAATGCTCGATATAGTTCTCTACCAACCGGAAATTCCTCCGAACACCGGCAATATTATTCGACTCTGCGCCAATACCGGTTTTCGCCTGCACCTGATCGAGCCTCTGGGCTTCGATCTGGATGACAAAAAGCTGCGCCGCGCCGGTCTCGACTACCGTGAGTTTCAATCTTTAAAAGTCCACGCCAGTTTTGAGGACTACCAGCACAGCGAGCAGCCGAAAAAGATTTATGCGTTGAGCACCAAAGGGACAGTTTGTTATTCCTCGGCCCGTTTCGAGGAGGGCGATGCACTGCTGTTTGGCCCTGAAACTCGCGGCTTGCCTGAAGAGGTTCGCGACGGTTTAGGTGCCGAGCAGGTGTTGCGTCTGCCGATGCAAAAAGAGAGTCGCAGCCTCAACCTCTCCAACACCGTATCGATCATTGTCTATGAGGCCTGGCGACAGCTGGACTTTGCTGGCGGCGCTTAGAATCGAACTGTAATTTAGAGCAGTGCTTTAGACCGTACTTTAGAGCAGCAATCGAGATCAACAGTTTAGACCAGCATTCCGTGATGCCTTTAGAGCAGGTATCATGAGCGCCTGTCACGCAGCATAAAATCACCAGTCCCAGCTTGAGAAAAATTAATGAGTTCAGCAATCGGCCTATTTTACGGCAGCTCGACCTGCTACACAGAAATGGCCGGAGAGAAAATCTGCGCCCAGATTAATAGCCAACACAGCGACAGCGTCAGCCTTCACAATATCG
>CAJQJT010000325.1 GCA_905478725.1 uncultured Pseudomonadales bacterium | reverse complement strand
CAGGCTTCGGTGGCCACGCTAACATCGAGATTCGCCAGGGCAGCTTGGGACAAGACAGATTCGGGGTCACCGGTCATGCTGATCATGGGAATGCCCAGGCGCTTGATTAACGGCAGAATAGTAATCACTTCCGCAGTGCTGCCGGAATTTGAAATCACAATCACCACATCGTTTTTAGTGATCATGCCGAGATCGCCATGGCTGGCTTCCCCTGGATGGACAAAAAACGAGGGCGTCCCTGTACTGGCTAGCGTTGCAGCAATTTTGTTACCAATATGGCCTGACTTACCCATGCCTGTCACTATCACCCGGCCCTCGCAGGCAAGCATAGTCTCGCAGGCGGTGACAAAGCTGTGGTCTAAGCGATGTTGCAGCTCGGCAACCGCATCGGCTTCCATTTTGATGGTGCGCTGTGCCGAAGTAATAAAGTTTGTCGCGGTCATAGGTCTGTCGCTTGAGTGAAGTTGTTGGGCATTATAGAGGCAAATGTGCGAGTGGAGAACTGCGGCCTCATTAGGTGCCGATAATTGCCGGCCAGAGTACGACGTAATAACCAATGTAACCTGCCATTAGGATCACGCCGAGATATCGTGAAAGCACTGCCGGCATGCCATTGCGCGCGGCTTTATTAAGCGCCAGGGCAACCATCGCCATAAGCAGTAGGGTCATAATGGCAAGGCTGATAAAGTCGCGGTTAAACACCTCAGGTGAAATCGCCATTGGCGAGATAATACCGGCAGCGGGCATCACTAGCATTAAATTAAACAGATTTGAGCCGAAGACATTACCTATGGCGATATCGTGATGACCGCGCATGGCACTGACCACCGACGCTGCCAGTTCCGGCAGACTGGTGCCGATGGCGACTACGGTAAGGCCAATAATCAGTTCGCTGACGCCCATGGATTGAGCGATGGTCTTAGCGCTCCATACTGTCACTTCGGCGCTAGCCAAGAGTACCGCCAGGCCGATGATAAACCAGAGAGTGGCTGCGCCCATGGTGATATCGGGAATATCTTCACCTACCGCGACTTCTTCAGGGCTGATGTGGGTCTTTTTGTATTTAACGGTTATAAAAATCAGTGGAAAGATCAGCCCAGCCAAGATCGCGCTTTCAGTGCGGCCCAGATAGCCATCATAGAGACAGAACCCAGCGATTGCTGTGATCACCAACAGCACCAGACCTTCCTGGGTGAGCAGATGCTTCTGTACCGGGGTTGGCGCGATTAGCAGGGTGACGCCAAGCACCAGGCCAATATTGGCCATGTTAGAGCCAAGGGCATTGCCCACTGCCAATTCTGCGGCATTGCTCAGGGCAGCATTTATCGATACCAGAACCTCTGGTGCTGAGGTGCCAATGGACACGACGGTAAGGCCAATAATCAATGGCGAGATGCCAAAGTTTCGCGCTGCGCCAGCACTGCCTTCGACAAACCGATCGGCTCCCCAGAGGAGTCCAAGAACGCCGATCAGTAGGCCTACAATCGGTAGTAACATTGCGCTCATAAATTCTCCAAATTACCGCCTTGTCGGCGGCGGGTTCTATTTCTTCGTAAGATCGGGGATGTTATAGTGCTGGGCCATTATTGTCAGCAAACTTACCGCGGAATATTGCATCGTTTAAATACAGGCTTGCGTATAAGAGTCTTTGCTGTTGATCGATCAGGATGATTAAATTATGAATAGGGTTTTTATGGCCGTTAAAAATTGGTTTTGCATGGGCTTACTGGCCTTCACGGGTGCTCTGGGGGTTGTTTCGCTTGCGGCTGCTCAGGATAACACCAGTGATCCATATCAGCAGATTGAGCAGGTTACTGTTGAACTTTTGGATACTATAGCCGCACATCAAGTGGCTTATCCTGCGAACGAAGAAGCCTACTTCGATAGTTTGGAACGGTTACTCCGTGACCGCATTGATTTTGCCTTTATTGCGCGCAATGTAATGGGTAATTACCACAACCAAGCCACACCCGAACAGCGTGCGCGCTTCGCAGCGACTTTTCGCAGCGGCCTAGTCGAAACCTATGGTCGTGGCCTGATTGGTTATGAAAACCAAGAAATTGTACTGGTCAAAGCTGGGGAAGTGCCCGAGGGCCAGCGCCGGTTGACGGTAAAGCAGGAAATTCGCAGTGCGGACACGGTCTATCCGTTGGAATATAGCATGGCGCAAAAAAAGACCGGTCAGTGGATGGTGGTCAATGTGGTAATCAATGGCATTAATCTGGGTAAAACCTTCCGCAATCAATTTGTGCAGTCGGCTCAGCGCGCCGGTGGTGATATAGATAAAGTGATAAATGGCTGGTCATCTGAGAGTCTTTAAATTTAATTCGCGCACATCTAAGGTGGGCGCGACGACAAAAGAGTGAGTTATGAATCCTGAAGATGTAAAAGCACTACTTGAAAGCGCAATCCCCAACTGTCAGTTTGAGGTTGCCAGCGAGGGCGGCCATTTCAATATCACCGCTATAGGTGAAGTCTTTGATGGCAAGCGTGCAGTGCAGCGTCAGCAGCTTATTTACGCAGCATTGAACAGTGAGATTTCTTCCGGTGCCATGCATGCGGTCAATATGAAAATTTTCACCCCAAGCGAGTGGCAGGCTAACGCCTAAAGCGCTTTGCTTTTTTCTCAACTGGCGTTTCTCTACTCAAGGTTGTTTGATGGACAGATTAAAAATTCAAGGCGGCGGGCCGCTTGTTGGCGAAGTATGGATTTCGGGCTCGAAAAATTCCGCCCTGCCGATTCTTTCCGCAACCCTGCTCTCTGAGGGTTTGGCCACAGTCTCCAACCTGCCGCATCTGCAGGATGTCACCACGACCATCGAGCTGCTCGGCAGCTTGGGTGTCACGGTGAGTATCGACGAAAAACTGCAGTTGGAAGTGGACAACTCGACCCTGCATAGCGTCACTGCACCCTATGAATTAGTCAAAACCATGCGCGCCTCAATTTTGGTGCTTGGGCCGCTGCTGAGTCGCTACGGCGAAGCCAACGTGTCATTTCCCGGCGGTTGCGCGATTGGCAGTCGACCTGTGGATCTGCACTTGCGCGGCCTCGAAGCTATGGGCGCGACAATTGAGATCGACGAAGGCTATATCAAGGCACGGAGCAATGGTCGTCTAGTGGGCTGCCATATTTTGATGGATGTTGTTTCCGTGGGTGCCACCGAAAATTTGATGATGGCGGCGGTATTGGCTGAGGGTCAGACCGTGATTGAGAATGCCGCGCGGGAACCCGAGATTGTCGATCTGGCGAATTGCCTGAATGCTTGGGGAGCTGATATTCAAGGTATGGGTTCGACACGACTGGTGATTAACGGTGTTGAGAAAATTACTGGTGGTCACTTTAGAGTGATGCCAGACCGTATTGAGACCGGCACCTACCTGGCCGCCGCAGTGGCTACCAGGGGTAAGATTAAAGTCACTCAAACAGATCCCTCATCACTAGAGGCCGTATTGTTAAAGCTGCAAGAGGCTGGCGCCGTGATTACTCAGGGTGAAGACTGGATTGAGTTGGATATGCAGGGTAAACGCCCCAAAGCAGTGAATATTAAGACTGCCCCATACCCGGCTTTTCCCACGGATATGCAGGCCCAGGTTACGGCGATTAATGCTGTGGCTGAAGGCACTGGTGTCGTGATTGAAACCATATTTGAAAATCGTCTGATGCAGGTTCAAGAATTGAACCGCATGGGTGCAACTATCACCGTTGAGGGCAACACCGCTGTTGTGACTGGCGTCGAGCGTCTTAATGCGGCTCCGGTGATGGCATCTGATCTGCGGGCTTCGGCTGCGTTGGTTATAGCTGCCTTGGTTGCTGACGGCGAGACTGTAGTTGAGCGTATCTACCACATAGACCGTGGCTACGAATGTATTGAAGAGAAAATGCAGTTGCTTGGTGCCAAAATTAAGCGTGTGACTAGCTAGATAAGCTGGTCGAGGTTGATCGCCTCAGGCACCCAATATAACGAAAAGTAAAAAGCAGACAGGCTAATGACCCAGATAACCATCGCCCTGACCAAGGGGCGCATATTAAAAGAGACTCTTCCACTTCTGGCCCGCGCTGGAATAGTGCCAGCAGAGGATGTCTTTACCAGTCGTAAGCTGGTCTTTCCCACCAATCGTGACAATGTTCGATTGATCATTCTGCGTGGCTCAGATGTAACCACCTATGTGCAGTACGGTGCTGCAGATTTGGGGGTGGCAGGTAAAGATATGCTGCTTGAGCATCAGGGCGACGGCTATTATGAGCCGCTGGATCTGGGTATTGCTCGGTGCAAGTTGATGACAGCTGTCCCTGTAGGCACCACTCAGCAGCACAGCAGACTGCGGGTGGCGACCAAATACATCAATGTGGCCCGTGAATACTACGCTCAGCAGGGCCGTCAGGCTGACTTGATTAAACTCTATGGGGCGATGGAATTGGCGCCTATCCTAGATTTGGCTCAGGAGATTGTCGATATAGTTGATACCGGGAACACTCTGCGTGCCAATGGTCTTGAAGCCCGAGATGAAATCGCCGAAATTAGCTCGCGTTTGATCGTCAACAAAGCCTCGATGAAAACTAAGTTCACTGAAGTGCAGCGCATTGTCGATGCACTGAGAGAGGCAGTGGAGAGTAATTCATGATCAGCGACAACTGCGCTATTTCAACGCTTTCTACTAGCGACGAAAATTTTGACCAAACCCTGAGTGAGCTGATCGCCTGGGACATGGTTTCAGACAACGCCGTGGAAGACGCGGTGATCGCGATTCTGCGTCAGGTAAAAGCTCAGGGTGATCAGGCCTTAATTGAGCTGACCAATCGCTTTGATCGTCGCCAGGTTAAAGCAATTAGCGAGTTAGCCATAGGCCAGGAACAACTTCAGCAGGCCCTCGAGTCCATCGATGTCGAGACCAGAAATGCCCTCGAGATAGCCGCAGAGCGTATTCGCGACTACCACAATCACCAAGAGCAACCCTCTTGGCGCTATTGTGAAGCCGACGGTACCGTTCTCGGGCAGCAGATTACGCCCCTAGATCGTGTCGGTATCTACGTGCCTGGCGGCAAAGCCAGTTATCCCTCATCGGTATTGATG
>CAJQJT010000324.1 GCA_905478725.1 uncultured Pseudomonadales bacterium | reverse complement strand
GGCGTCCTGATAGTCCACGGTAATACCGGAGACAGTACGACCCAGTGAGTCGGCCATCAGATTGATTTTTCCCTGGAGGTGCTCAGTAAAGGTACCAATGGAATAAAGCCCTTCGGTTAACTCAATCTGCGCTGAGATCGAATCGATAATCACTGTCATTGAACTATTGTCAGGATTTACAGAGAACGATTTGCGCGGGTCAATGCCCATGGGGTTACCGGTGACGATGGCCGGCTGGGAGGCCTGACCACGAACAGCGGGAACGTTATAGATCTGCGAAGTCTCGGGAGTAACAACATTGCCCAGGGGGTTAATGCCGAGCAGATTCTGAGCTAACTCAGTCGCACCGTTAATCGCCAAACTTGAGGTATCACCTGTGGTACCTGAGGAGACCGTAAAGGCACCCTCTGAGTAGCTGACATACATACCAGAACGCTGATCACGAGTGGCGATAACATTCTCGCCCTCGGGCAGCACACCGCGCAACAACACATCGGCTTCATCGCTATCCAGGGGCAATAACATAGTGCCCATGGTGGTTAGGTCTTCAGAATTAAAGGTGCTATCGGCTGGTAGGCCAAAGACATTGTTGACCGTGGCACCACCGTTTAAATACAGCGGGTCGGTGGCACTGCCATTTTGAATAAAGCGAAAGCCTTGGTTAGCGGAGCTGTAGCTGACTTCAATATCAGAGAAGTCACTGCTGGCCGCCAGCGCCGCATTGATCGCATGAGCCAGGGGCTCTGAGGCAACCTGGCCGTCCCAGTCAACCGCATTAGCATTGCTCAGGGTTGTATGGGCAACCAATGCAGCGGGGATATTCACATCGATTGACGTTGAATTATCGCCCCCACGATAGAGTCTCAGGGTTTGAGAATCAGTGTCGGAAAAATCAAATTTCTTGCCATCGCCAAAACGTTCGTTAATCACGTTAGTCAATTCAAAAGCAATCTCGGCACCGGACATAGCGGTAGCAGAACCGGCGAGATGCTCAAGACCAATATTGACTACCGTTGAATCGTCAATCGACAGGGTAAACATATTGTCCAGATCGCTGCGCGCCATAGAGCTGAAATCGACACCGTCACTGTTGTTGGTCAGGTTCAGAGCATCCGAATAGGTACTGTCATCGGCAATCGTCAGTTTAGCGGAAGCCGGAACTGACTGAGTGGGCTCAGAGAGAACATCGTAAGAATACTTTTTATACAGGGTTCCCTGAGTAATCAGGTATTTCTCACTGTCAGCACTGGTGCTCTGTAATTCCAAAAGCTCAGAGCGGGTCTTCAGCTCACCGTACTTGTTAATAAAGTACTGATCGCCAGTGGTGTCTGACGACTGAATCAGCGCCGTATCCACTTCTTGATCGTCCACATACACATAGGTCTGCCATTTGTTATAGGGAGAGTCCGCAGTAGCATTGGCGGTTTTAACGTAATAAATAGTAGCCAGGTTATCCGATCCCGAGGTGCCATAAACGGTTAGGGATGTGGTCTTGTGGTAGGTATCCGGCTTGTCTGGATTAAAGGTTGCGGTGATCGGCGTGACCTCAGATGGCAGGTTCAAACCCAGCTCCACTTCCGTGGTCGGCAAGAATTCTGAAACCGTTGCCCGCGGAATAGTCAGCGCGCTAGGGTCAACACCAAAGTCAGCCTTGTTGGTGGAATCCACCGGCAGTGACTGTAGTGCCTGACCGGCGCTGTTCACCATCTGGTTCTGCTCATTGAGCATAAAGGCGCCATTTCGAGTGTAAATCTTAGTGCCATCAGATGACTCAAGGGGGAAGAAACCGTCACCGGTAATCGCCAGATCCAGCGAGTTCGCAGAGAACTCAATGTTGCCCTGACTAAATTCCTGGCTCACTTCTTTCAGCGATACGCCTCGACCTACAACACTTGATGCCTTCTCTAGAGGAGAGGTAGCAAAAATATCGCCGAAGTCGGTGTCAGAGCGCTTAAAGCCGCCAGTACCGGAGTTGGCAATGTTGTTTGAGGTTACGGCCAGCTGTGTAGTCGCGGCGTTCAATCCTGTTAATGAGGTATAAAATGACATAAGTTATTCTCCAAAGACCTTTCTAATTCTTCTGCTAAATTGCAATTCGTTCAATATCGGCGAGGGCGACAAACACGTTATCACCGACTTCAAGAGTTATTTCCTGCGCACTGGGATCCCAACTAACACTGCGGACATCCGCCATAGTAGTGACCGGGACAGTTTCTAATTTTCCATTGATCACGGCACTGGCCGACATCAAATAGCTACCTTCAGGGACGATTTCGCCCTGGCGATCACGGCCATTCCAGTTCATCTCTGCGCGTCCGGGCAAACGAGCACCCTGAGTATCGCGATAGATAAGATCACCAGAAGCGGCATCGTAAACGCTCAAGATAACCGACTGAGCACCGTTCTCTAGGTCGATGGATCCCTTGGTGATTTCGCCATTGCCACCGGTGAAGTTACCGCCAGCAACCTGGACTTTTTTGCCCACTAGATTGGCGCCTGCGACCATCTGGTCTTGGCGCATTCCATTAACCATATTGTCGAGAGAGCCCTGCATACCTTTAATCCCTTCCAACGAAGAGAACTCAGCGAGCTGAGAGACAAAGGCTTCGTTGTCCATGGGATCCAGGGGGTTCTGATTTTGTAGCTGGGCGGTAAACAGCGTTAAAAACGCGTCCTGCCCGAGCTCGTCTTCGCCATAGGCGACCGCATTTTCTTTTTCAAGATATTGATCGCTGGTTAAGAAAGTTGTGTCTGTGACTGTACTGACCATGAGTATTTGTCCTAGGCCTTGGTGATATCTAAGGTGCGCATCATCAACTCGCGCGCCGTATTAACCACTTCAACATTGTTTTGATAGCTTCGTGCTGCGCCCATCATTTCAACCATTTCAGTGACTTCATTGACATTAGAGCTGTAGACAAAGCCGTCTTTGTCAGCCAGCGGACTGCCGGGGTCGTGCATCTTCTTTGCCGCAGCGGTGTCATCCACCATGCCGGCAACTTTTACCCCGCCGAGAAACTGTGCGCCCTGATCCAACTGATGCTCATGTAACAGCGCCTGAAACACTGGACGCTTGGCTTTAAACGCGTCTTCAGCTGACCCACCAACAGTGCCAGCATTGGCCATATTCGACGCAGTAGAGTTCATGCGTACCATCTGAGCGTTCATCGCCGATGCGGCAATACCAAAAATATTTGCAATAGACATAACTGTTACTCTCCTCGCAGTGCTTTGCGCACACCGGCAATATTGCCTTCAATAAATCGCAGCGTGGCCTGATACTCGGCTGCCGCCTTACCGTATTTCGCATGCTCAACAGAGATATCAACTGTGTTGCCATCAACCGCAGTGCTAAACGGCACTGTGTAGACCAAGTCGGCACCTGCACTGCCAGCGTGACGCACATGACCCGCGTGAGTTGCGCGCAGTGAACCGCCCTGCTGAACATTGTTGAGCACATTTTTAAAATCGACATCGCGAGCTTTAAAGCCCGGGGTATCGGCATTGGCAATATTCTGCGAAATCACTTCCATGCGCTGAGCACGCAAGTTGAGTGCTTTTTCGTGAAGTCCAAATGCCGTATCAAAAATTTTCATTATCAATTCGCTAAAGTTTTTTGCCCTTGGGCCGATTAGACTCCTTAGGAGCTGTATAGAAAGCGTCACTAAAAGAACCCGTCTCTGGAGATAATGCAAAAGCAATGCCAAACCCTGCCATATTGCCGCATTTTATTTATTAATCCGTTTAAAAACAGATAGTTGAGTATTCTAAATCTGTCCTGCGCTTTGCGCTTTGCCGCTTTTTCGGCACAGCCTTGCCACCGGCAATTGCCGCTATGTCGGTATTGCGTCACCCTCGATCTACACTCATACTCGGCCCATGCTTGTATTTCTAAAAAAACCTTTTACGCTCTTTTTCGGCTGCCTCACGATGAACCTTGCCCTTGCGGCAACTGCATTGGCTAGCACCCCCAACGATAGTCATGGCGAAACCATTTCTCAGGGTGTTGATAGCAAACATATACTCGTCTCTCAGGCTCAGGATTGGGTAGCGGAGAGTCGTCAGCTGCAGAAGTCCATGGTCGAAGTGGCCCCATCTGACCGGCGGTTAATCATTCCCCTCTGTAAAACGGCCTTTGAATTTAACTACCCTTTTGCCGCCAGCCAGAAGACCCTGCGCGCTGTCTGCCCACCGAGTGGCTGGCAGATTTTTTTAGGTATTAGCGTTCATCAATCTGACAATGCCC
>CAJQJT010000323.1 GCA_905478725.1 uncultured Pseudomonadales bacterium | reverse complement strand
CCGGAGATCATCGAGTGATTGATGGCGGCACCATTGCCCGCTTTAATAATTGCTGGAAAGGCTACTTGGAACAACCTGCAACCATGCTTGCTGCTATGGTATAGCTCTAGGTATATATCTTGGTATATATCTTGGTATGTCTCTAAGTATATATGTAGGTATAGCTAATACAGATGCAGGGATATAGGTGGCGAGAGAAACAAAACAGAGAGGCTGCGATCAATTAGACAGCTAATTTAATAGGGGCATTTAGGGGAGTAGAGTCACATTGAGTCTGCATGAGACCCAAGATTTACAACATTTTTATATCAATGAAGAGCAGTCTTTTTACCTGCTCAGTCACCGAGACGCACGCAAGTTAAAAGACTGGCTGCGTCTATGTGAGTCGCAACTTAAACGTCTCGGCTACAGCAATATTGAATTGATCGGCAACGGAGCCTATGGTTTTGTTTTTGCTGGAACTAGCAGTGCCAGCGATGCCAACTCCCCTCAATATGTGTTCAAGTTCTCACGCATCACCCTGCCACAACATATCAAAGATCGCCTCGAAGAAGAGGGTTTTATGCTCAGCCTGGTCCAACACAGGGGCATTCCAGAATTTATTGCCTTCCAGAATATGCGCGGCCAATCCATTCTGATGATGTCCCGAGCGCCGGGGGTTAATCTTCAAGATTATGCCCGCCTTGTGGGTCGGCTCGAACCGAGAATCATATTAAAAATTGCCGCACAGATGGCGGATATTTTAATGCGCCTGCGCAATAATCCGGGCAAGTCCACCATCGTCCATGGGGACATCAAGCCCTCGAATATTATGTTCCATGAGCAAACCGAAACCGTCTCATTGATCGACTGGGGTGCCGCAGTCATTGGCCAGTACGACGAGAAGGGTCAGCGCGCCGATGGTGTCGGGCTGGATGCCATGAACATCGAGTTTCAAAAGACCAATGCCAAACTCGGTGATATTTATTTTATTGGTGACGAGCAGTTGCAGGGGGCCTGTTCATCGCCGCGCTTTGACGAACAGGGTCTCGCGGGAACTCTCTATGCTCTGGCCTCAGGGCAGGGTAGTCGCTATGGCAGCCATGTGATCAGGCCGCAATCTCTGGATTTGCCGATTGAATTTGCCCGCACCCTGGCGGGCATGTTGGATGCTGATCTCGCCACCCAACACAAAGCCGGGGACTATTTCTTCGCCAACATGCGCTATATGAAGCATATTATTAGTCGTTCTGGGTCAGCTAGTGAAACCAGGGCTCCTGAAATACCGCTGATTCCAGTGGCCTTTGTGTCTGCCAGTACCTCGTCTACTGAGAAATTGGAGACTGTAGTTTACAGTTCAAGAAAGGGATTTCTGCGTCAGCAGATTGGCGCTGAGGCATTTTTTGCCCAACCCAATTACACCAGACATCCACTAGCGGGAGATCTCGGCGGCTACTGCGACGATCGCAACTACATCACCGGCATGGGGGACACTGAAAAAGCCTTTGTCATTGCCGTGACACATTTAGGGCGTTTCCCCGTGATAGGTGGCCTCGCGGTTAACTGGGACCACGGTGGTGTCTATATCGATTCGAGCCTCAACCTCTACGATGCCGAGCTTAGTGCAGCACTTATTGCCGCGATCAATAATGTGGTGCATCTGGGACGTGCGATTAGTAAAAAAGGGGTGTTTAAGAGCTGCATGTTCGACGCTCGGAAAACCCTCCATGTCAGTCGCATTAATGCCACTCTGCCTTTTGTCCCAGGCCCGGAACTGCAAATAGCCTTTGATCTTGGCGAGGGACTTTCCATTGCTAGCGCCGGTGAACGAAACAAGAGTCAGCATGACACAAAGCTGCATTCTTACTTTGAAGATGGCAGTGACCCGGATGAAATGTTGCACCTGCCTGAGTCTATTATGCAGGTACTGGCGCGGATGAATCAGATTCATCACACCGGCTGTATTATTTTCGAAGCGGTGGAGCAGGACCTTAAGATTCACAATTACCTGAGTCTATTAGATCGCTCCAAAGAGCAGGCTTTTCGGGCTTGTCTGGACAGTCTTCTCGCTGAGTTACCCGCCATTGAAGGTCTGGGTGTCTCCGGCTTTATGAAACTACCCTATAAAAACACCAAGTTTTTTACCTATCTTGAGGCCCAACCTGATTTTTCCAATCAGAAAAAAGGCTTGTTGTAACTAACCTTTAAAGGCGAGGAATTTTAGCCCTGTGTTTGATACTCTTATGGCCACTGACATAGCCAATGGTTTGGAGATATTTTGATGGGCAAGAGTAGATCCTGGCAGCGCCTGATTTGGGAAGACCCCTTTCTTCTTGAGCAACAACTATCCGACGAACAGCGAATGGTTCGAGACTCGACTCGCCAATATGCGCAAGAACAGTTGCAGCCAAAAGTCCGCGATGCATTTCAAAAAGAAACCAGTGATCCCGGCATCTTCCGAGAGATGGGGAAAATGGGTCTGCTGGGTTTAACCATTGAAGGTTATGGCTGCGCGGGTATGGATTATATTAGCTATGGTCTGGTGGCTCGAGAGATTGAGCGAGTCGACTCCGGCTATCGCTCGATGATGAGCGTACAGTCTTCACTGGTAATGTATCCGATCTATGCCTTTGGCACTGAAGCTCAGCGTGAAAAGTATCTGCCGAAACTGGCTAGCGGCGAATTTATTGGCTGCTTTGGCTTAACTGAACCAGACTATGGTTCCGATCCTGGCGGCATGGTTACCCGTGCTCGCAGTACCGATAACGGTTACTTGTTGAATGGCGCCAAGACCTGGATTTCCAACAGCCCCTTTGCCGATGTCTTTGTGGTCTGGGCTAAAACCGATGACGACGTGATTCGCGGCTTTATTCTTGAGAAGGGCATGGCTGGATTGAGCGCGCCTAAGATTGAAGGCAAACTGTCGCTGCGCGCTTCTACCACCGGCCAAATCGTGATGCAGGATGTGTTTGTTGCCGACGAGCAGCTGCTGCCTAATGTAGAGGGATTGAAAGGGCCCTTTAGCTGTTTGAACAATGCCCGTTACGGCATTGCTTGGGGTTCACTAGGAGCTGCCGAAGCCTGCTGGCATGCAGCGCGAAGCTACACCATGGAGCGCAAACAATTCAATCGCCCCCTGGCGGCGACTCAGTTGATTCAGCTCAAACTGGCGGACATGCAAACTGAGATTAGCCTTGCCCTACAGGGTTGTTTCCGCGCCGGACAGTTGATGAACGACAGTAATATATCCCCAGAACTGATCTCATTAATTAAACGCAACTCCTGTGGCAAGTCCTTGGAGATAGCCCGCAAGGCGCGTGACATGCTCGGTGGCAACGGCATCTCTGACGAGTATCCGGTGATGCGCCACATGATGAATCTCGAGACAGTAAACACCTATGAGGGAACCCACGATATTCACGGCCTGATTTTGGGCCGCGG
>CAJQJT010000322.1 GCA_905478725.1 uncultured Pseudomonadales bacterium | reverse complement strand
TGAAGGCATGCCATCAAGACATAGCTGCTCAAAATCAGACTCTGGCAATTGATTGGGATCTCCAGTAAAAAGGGCTTCGGTAATACGCAGTGCTGCCGCTAACCCCTCCTCACCATGAACAAGGCGAGTTGCTTCACGGGCCAAGACAGCTTGACCCTGAGGCTTACCATCGGCCTCTATATCAGCTCCCTCAACCGCAGCAATTTCCTCAAGGGATAAGAAGGTAAAATAACGCAGGAATTTATACACGTCAGCATCGGCCACATTGAGCCAAAACTGATAAAAGGCTAAAGGCGATGTCTTGGCAGGATCGAGCCACACCGCGCCCGCCTCTGTCTTACCAAACTTGGTGCCATCGGCTTTGGTGATAAGCGGGACGGTGAGAGCAAAGCATTGCGACTGGTTCTGGCGGCGCGCCAAATCGATTCCGCCCACTATATTGCCCCACTGGTCACTGCCCCCTATCTGAAGAGTGCAGTTATGCCGACGGTTCAATTCGGCAAAGTCCATACCCTGGAGCAAAGCATAGGAAAACTCAGTAAAGGAAATCCCCGAGCCCTCACGGTCTAACCGCAGCTTTACCGATTCTTTATTGATCATATTATTGACGGAGAAGTGCTTGCCTACATCTCGGAGAAATTCCAGGGCAGACATTTTTTCAGTCCAGTCGAGGTTATTAGCCACTACGGCCGAGTTATCCCCGCAATCAAAATCAATAAACTGACTGACCTGGCCTTTGATCTTATCAGCCCAGCTCGAAATAATGTCCGGTGTGTTGAGTTTACGCTCAGCCGCTTTAAAGCTTGGGTCGCCGATCATGCCGGTGGCACCCCCAACCAACGCAATAGGAGTATGCCCAGCCTCCTGAAAACGCTTGAGAACTAAAAGCGGTACCAAGTGGCCAAGGTGCAGGCTGTCTGCCGTCGGATCAAAGCCACAATACAGCGCTCGCGGCTGATCTAAATGCTCTTCTAATTCATGTTCAGCGGAGACCTGCGCGACTAGGCCACGCTGGCGTAATTGATTAATTATCTGACTGCCACTCTGTTTCATTGCAAGGCGATTCACTGTATCTAATTTGGGGGCCAACTCTACAGATTGATAGGCCAAATACAAGATTTTCTAGCCTGATTCGGAGTAACTGCCTACCTTACGACTGTTTTAAGGGGTAAAAAAGCGGAAGTAGCTCGCTGTAACTTATCAATTGATTAGGCTAAACTTGCGCGAATCGTACAATCTTGGCTGACTATGATCGCAACACTAATGCAAAAGGCTACAGGTTTTTTGCATCTTATCCTCAATGTTTTCCCGCGACGCCACCTTATTGCGGCGTCAGTGGTCAGCTGCTGCCTACTTATACTGATTATCTACCCTGTCACCGATGCAGAGGCCAACAGACGCATTTCGGAACAGCTCGTTCTACCAACTGAGCCAGTTACTGCAAACATCACTCCAGAAGCCATCCCCACGCCGACATTAAGGTGGGTCGAGCAATCAGTTGGCACTGGGGACAGCCTCTCGCTGCTGTTCAGTCGCGCAGGGCTAAGTGCTGCAGATGTCTATAAGGTCAGCTCCTCCATAGACGGCAAGCTACTGCGTAACCTATATCCGGGTGAATTCTTCCGCTTCGGTCTGAACAAGACCGGTGTGCTTGAAGAATTACACTATATACAGTCAAAGCTAGTCAGTCGGGTCTACAGCCTCGAGGGTAACAGCTATAGTTCTGAACTCAGAGAGCTTGAACCGGACACATTACTCAGTTACCGCGAAGGTATCATTAATGACTCACTCTACCTGTCAGCCCAGCAGGCCAATCTGCCGGACAAGCTGATCATGGAGTTAGCCAATATCTTTGCCTGGGACATCGACTTTGTCTTCGATATTCGCCAAGGCGACTCATTTGCGATTCTTTTCCAAGAGAAGTATCTAGACGGCGAAAAGTTTGGCGTCGGTGATATTGTCGCCGCGTCATTTACCAACCGCGGCAAATCCTACAACGCCGTGCGATATACAGATAGCCAAGGGCATTCTAGCTATTACACGCCGGAAGGCTTAAGTATGCGCAAAGCCTTCCTGCGTGCCCCTTTGGATATATTCCGCATTAGCTCTGGATTCAATCTCCGACGTAAACACCCAATCCACAAAATGATCAAAGCACACCGCGGGGTTGACTATGCGGCCCCTCGAGGCACTCCAGTATTTTCAGCTGGCGATGGCAAGGTCATAGCAACCGGTTACAGCAAAGCCAACGGCAACTATGTCTTTGTCCAGCACGGACAGACCTACGTCACGAAATATCTCCACCTTAACAAGAAAAAAGTCCGAAAAGGACAGACCGTTAAGCAGCGCCAAACAATAGGCACAGTTGGCTCTACAGGTTACGCAACTGGACCGCACTTGCATTACGAATTCTTAGTCAATGGCGTGCACCGCAACCCACGCACAGTGAAGCTGCCCCAAGCCAACCCAATTTCAGCGACTGAATTAGCGGCATTTAAGTTGGCCACCACGCCAGTGTTGACCCAGCTTGCACAAGCTGGAAGTTCCTCTGAGTTCGTTCAGGTGGAACCATTACCTAGCGGACAAATAGGTATATCCAGTGCCAACTAGGCCCCACTGATGTCGACCTCACAAATCTATCTTGGACTAATGTCTGGCACCAGCATCGACAGTATCGATGCTGCAGCAATGGCTTTCTCCGAGGGCAAGTTACAACTTTTAGGCACTCATGCAGAGCCTATTCCAGCCCATCTAAAACAGCAAATTATCGACCTTTGCCAGCCGGGTATAGATAGTGTGCAGCTGCTGTGTGAGACTGATAGCCAACTTGGCGAGCTATTTGCCCAGGCGGCCTTGGCGCTAATGCATACAGAAAATATTAAGCCTGAACAGATAGCGGCCATAGGCAGCCACGGACAGACCGTTCGTCACTCCCCCCCTGCACCTGGCACAACCGCATTTACTCAGCAGGTCGGCGATCCCAATATTATTGCCGCACGTACTGGCTGCAGTGTGGTTGCAGACTTTAGACGCAAAGACATGGCATTGGGCGGCCACGGCGCTCCACTGGTACCTGCATTCCATAAAACGCTGTTCTCTGGCACTGAACTCAACCGAGTTATTGCCAATATTGGCGGCATCTCGAACATCACTATCCTACCCACAGATGGCAGCTGTTACGGCTTTGATACAGGCCCAGGTAATCTCTTGCTCGACGCCTGGTGTGATAAATACACCGGAAATAGCTTTGATGACAGGGGTTCTTGGGGGGCAGCGGGGCAGGTATGTCAGGATCTGCTCAATCAACTTATGGCCCATCCATTTATCAGCCAAGCAGCCCCTAAGAGCACTGGGCGAGAGATGTTTAATCTGGCCTGGCTAGAACAACAACTCAGCGATTTCAACCTTACAGCTGTGGATGTTCAAGCGACGCTAGTAAGCTTTACCACGCAATCATTAACCGGCGCTATTAAAAAGTTAAACCAGCCTGTGGATGAGGTCTATATCTGTGGCGGAGGGGTTTTTAATGATGAACTTGTGGCGCAGTTGCAAACCGCTCTAGGCTCAACACCGCTGCACTCGACTCAACGGCTGGGACTGGACCCGACCTGGGTGGAAGCCTGCGCTTTTGGCTGGCTGGCACATCAGCGCATCAATAATCTGCCAGGAAACTTACCCAGTGTAACCGGCGCCAGCAGAGAAGCTGTGCTCGGAGCTCTATACCTGCCCTAAGTGATTATTAAGCTGAGAACGGATATTCATAATTCAAAAGAAGCTGTAATCCTCCTCTTCAAGTAGGCGCCTTAACTCAGCCGGACCAAAATCCACCGGCGAAACAAACGGCAGCAGATCGTCTCTATCGAGACCAATGGCCTTTGAACTAACCTGACAGACTCTAATATCAATAACACCAAGGGAAGAAAGTCGCGCAGCCAGATCAACCGTTGATTTGTACATGCCGTAGTTTTGTTTGAAAAACATCGCCACGTCGGGACCAAAAATCACAAAGGCAATAGGACCCGCAGGACTATTTAACGAATCGAAGTAGTCTTTTGACTGGAAGTGCTCTTCGGCGCGACGAAGTGCTTCAGTAATCTGGCCCGGCTTATTGAGATCAATTCGCGCCACATACCCTGGCGTTGAATCCACAGCGAGAACAGCTGAGTTTGAATTAGATTCTGGGTGAGAGCTTTGACTAGAGGCCTGATTAACGCCAGTGCCTAATTCCAGAATCGGCTGAGCAAGCAAAAGGCTTGGCAAGAACATGAGCAACATCAAACAACAACGCATAACAATAATTCCTGCCTAGACTTCCCTACCTGACCAAGAGAAGCCTGGGCTAGCGAGCTTAGAGGGAGAAAGACGCTCCACAGCCACAGGTAGTGGAGGCATTGGGGTTAGTAATCAAAAAGCGTGATCCCATCAAGCCCACTTCGTAGTCTACTGTCGAACCAACCAGGTACTGATAACTCAATGAATCGATCAGCACTGTCACGCCATCTCGACTTACAGCTGTATCGTCTTCTGCCATAACATCTTCAAATGAGAAGCCATACTGAAAGCCTGAACATCCGCCGCCGGTGACATAGACGCGCAATTTTAAGTCGTCATTACCCTCTTCCACCTTAAGAGAATCAACTTTGGCCACCGCGTGTTCAGTGATATTTAGCGGTGCTGGGATGTATGTTTCAATACCTGACATTAATACTCCGTACTTCAGTTTTTGTGCGTTTAGCGTTTACGTGCTTTGCAAATGAGTCAGGTAAGAACCTTGTCTGACTGCATATTTATGTTATTTCTTTACGACTCATTACTGAGCTCTTTCGAGTCTGCAGGGAACTGCGTAACATTGCTAGTTTTCTGATGATAAACAAAACTGCCGACAACTTCAGCGCCTTTCTCAATTTCGATCAACTTATAATTAACACTTCCTTGGACAACAGCCTTGGCTGCCAGTTTAATTATCTGACTAGCATAGAGATCGCCCTTAGCATTGCCGTTAATCACTATGTTGGCAACTTCAATATCGCCAACAACAGAACCACTGTTCAATACGCGAATTCTCGCATTTTCATCCGCCGACACTATATTCCCGATCACCGTTCCTTCAACTTCCAAGTTACCACTAAAGTGTATATCACCGGTCAGTGTAGTTCCCTGGGCAATCAGTGTTGTTGATCCCGAGTGACTACTATTATTGTTCTTCTCTGCTCCAAACATCTTTTATTCCTCAAATTTCCAATCAAACCTTTTATCGACCTGTGCATTCTCCATCCAGGGGTAACGCAACACTATTCTTATTTGTTCAGGCTCAAAATTCTCCGGCAGCCGCAATAGGCCACGATTTATTGAAAAATATTTAAACTCCAAACGCAGTGGCAGCTCAGCAATCTCTGTATCCAGCTCTTGAAAGGATATCTCAACCTGCTTGCCATCCAAGAGGCCAATCAACCACAGCTCCCCAAGTACCTGTAGGGTTTTCATCTTTACGGTTTTTTGCCGCGCCACCCAGCGGTAATCTATACGCCCGTCATCCAACAGGGTCAGACGCAAATCGGCGATAGAGAGGCCATCAGTCTGGTCCTTGTCGCGCAGTAATTCTCTGTAGAGCTTTAACTCTTCGTCGCGCTTATAAATACTACGCTGCAGAACAATCATCTCCTGGCGACTGTTTTCCAGCGCCGCCATATCTACCTTGGCGCTGAGTCTAATTCGACTCAATTCGTCCTGTTGCTCTGCCACCAAAGTACTCAGCTCGTCAGTCAGTGTCGCGAGCCGATGCTTTTCAGACATCTCCTGGGTATAGGCTTGACCGCCCCAGAGCTTGCCCAGAAACAGCGCCAATACCACTAGTCCACAGCAGGCAAAGATCGCAAGATACACCAGCCTCGGTCGGTAAGAGACGACCACTGACTTC
>CAJQJT010000321.1 GCA_905478725.1 uncultured Pseudomonadales bacterium | reverse complement strand
CCCATGAGTCGAAGAGCGGTATGTATATTCGACTCATGGGTGAAATCGACCCTCATACTCTGTCCTAGCTGAGGTGGCCCCGGCATCAGTCGCAGCAGGCGCACGTAGTTGAGCTCACACTCGCCGTGCAGGCGCTGCAAATTGTGTCGTTGACGTCGGCGTTCAGATACTGACAAAGTCGTTACTCGCTAGTCGTGATGCAGTTAGCTTTTTCACTTTCGTGGCTCGTATTGGGCTGAAATTCAAGACTTAGGTCTCAACTGCTTGTTGTTTAATTGTAGCCAAAGCAATGCTACTGACATGGCGGCGCTATTTAGAAGACCCTGTGAAAAGGCCTCCATGGTTTCATCATAGGACCAAACTTGGAGCAGGATATCTTCACTCTCACCTTCGAGGCCAAAGATGCCACCGCGCTCACTCAGGTCAACAAGACCACAAAAGAGGTGCATTTTTTCATCGGTGCCCCCCGCACTGACCAGATAGTCGCAGATTGGCAGCAGCTTTTCCACTTCGACGCCGCTCTCTTCATGTAACTCTCTCACCGCCACCTGCTCAGGGGTTTCCCCCGGCTCGATAATGCCGGCGACCACTTCGTACTGCCAGGGCCCGCGGGATTCATTGAGGGCGCCAGGGCGAAACTGTTCTATTAGGCCCACCAGGTGATTGCGCGGATCATAGAGCAACACGCCCACCGCACTGCCACGCTGAAACAGCTCCCGGCGCAGGGGTTTGCTCCAGCCGCCGCCGAAAAGTCGGTGCTCGACAATCATCCGGGTCATTTTAAAAAAGCCCTGAAAGACTGTTTCGGTAGATTTGAGCCGATAATCCAAAGGTCCAAAGCGGTGTTTTTTGTCCATTGTCTGGCCGTCACTCTTTTGTTGGAATATCTTTTACGTTTGATCTTAAACTATTTGATCATTTAAAACGTCTAACCCCTAGCTTGGCATAACGCACTAGCTTGGCATAGCGCACCGGCTTCCCATCACGCACTAATTTGGTGCCTGATCATTAAAGACAGAGTATGCCTTGGAAATAAACCTGCTAAACTAAACCGGTCCAAATGGAGGTCATATGCACATTGTTAAAAACTATTTTTTGATTGCTGCTGTCGCTTTTTTAGCCCCACAGCTAGCGGTCGCTGATTCACTTGTTGATATATACGAAAGTGCGTTAAAAAACGATCCCGTATTGAGAGCCGCTCGCGCTACTTTTAACGCTGATCGTGAAGGTAAAAATATCAGTCGTGCAGCGTTGCTGCCACAGCTGGCTATTTCCGGTGAGTACAAAGAATCTGAAACTAACGATAGCTCTCCGTTAATTGGCATTGGTGGCACGATTGATAGCGATGGTACGTCTTACCGCGCCTCGCTTACCCAGGCAATTTTTGATATGCCATCCTGGTATCGCTTCCAAGGCAGTAAGTCTCTGAGTGAAAGTGCCCGGGCGCAGTTTGCCGCCGATCAACAGAGCCTCATTATTCGCGTCAGTGATGCTTACTTTAATGTGCTGCGTGCCTACGACAATATGCAGACGCGCAATGCTGAAGAGCGTGCCATTCAGCGCCAGCTAGAACAGACTCGCGAACGTTTTGAAGTGGGCCTGCTGCCAGTTACTGATGTTCACGAAGCTCAGGCTGTCTACGACGATGCAGTTGTGAATAGCCTCGAAGCACAGGGCGCCTTGAATATTGCCTTTGAACAGCTGCAGGTACTAACCGGTGAAGATCACAATGTGCTTGCAGGGCTGGCGGAAAAATTTGAAGCCACTAATCCGACACCGTTGAGCAACAATGAATGGGTTGATTTTGCGATTGGTAATAATTACCCGCTGAAAGTTGCCAAGCTGGGCAAAGATGCGGCTTATAACAATGCCAAGGCGGCCACAGCAGCCCGTCTGCCAAAGGTCACTGGTAGCGCTAGTTACTTCGATTCAGACTCTGATGGCACCAGATACAATCTGCCTTTTGAGAGCCAGCAGGATGGCAACAGCTTCGCCATCTCGGTGACCATGCCCATCTGGCTTGGCGGCTCGTTGGATGCTCAGCGTCGTCAAGCTAAGCAGCGGTCGATTGCCTCTGATGAGGGCTTTATTGCCACTAAGCGCAATACAGTTCAAGCGGCTCGCTCACTGCATCAGCTAGTGTTGACCAACACCGCACGAGTCAAAGCTCGCGCCCAGTCGATCACCTCAGCGGACAGTGCTCTGCAGGCAACTCAGGCTGGTTATGAAGTGGGCACGCGAAATATTGTCGATGTGTTGGTGGCTCAGCGTACCGTCTTCCAGGCCCGCCGCAATTTCGCCAATGCGCGTTATGATTATATTTTATCGATGATGGGTTTGAAGGAAGTCGCCGGCCAGCTCTCTCCGGATGATGTCTATGAGCTCAATGCTTGGTTGGATCCGCAGCTGGTGATTAACAAGGCGGCTAATCAGTAAACTAAATCTGAGAGCCTGGCTGAACTTGGTTGAAGGTTTGGCTCAGGGCTGTCTACCCGCTCAAGGCTGTTTATTGGCTCAAGGCTGTCTACCCGCTCAAGGCTGTTTATTGGGCTCAGGCTGTCTATAGACCCAAATTGTTATCCACCACCATCAGTAATCTCTCCAACGCACCGCGATTTGCCTCGGCAACCTGCTGCGCTTGCTGGCCCATCTGCTGAGCTCGCTCTGGATTCTCGATTAACTCTATTACCGTCTCTGCCAATGCAACTGCATCCTCAACTAAAGCAAGACCGCCAGCTTCAGCCAATAGCCGCGATACCTCAGTAAAATTAAACACTGACAGTCCACTCAAGGTCGGCTTACCCCAGGCTGCTGGCTCAATCATATTGTGGCCACCATTACTCACCAGGCTGCCACCGATAAAGGCGATATCGCAGGCGCCGAAGAATGTCATCAGCTCTCCCATGGTGTCGCCGAGCAGGATATCCGCCTGCTCTACAGAATCATTGCAGCTGCGTCGCGCTAGGTTGTAGCCTGCGCCGAGACAGAGGTCAGCTACCTGATTAAAGCGCTCTGGATGACGCGGCACCAATACCAGCAAGGCATTGTCGACGCGCTGTTTGATCTGACCAAAGGCCTGCAGGATAATTTCGTCTTCCCCACGGTGGGTGCTGGCGGCGAGTAAAATAGGCCGCTGATTCTCACCGCTCCACTGCTGCTTTAGGCTCTCTGCAGCCTGTCTAATCTCAGCACTGAGATCCAGATCGAATTTAATATTGCCACTGATATGTAAATTGTCAGCGGGTAGTCCGAGGGCGGCAAAGCGGGCGCCGTCATCTTCGTGCTGGGCTGCCACTGCGGTTAACTGGGCGAACATAGGCCCGCTGAGTCCCCGCACTCGGGCATAGCCCCGAGCGGACTTATCAGAGAGCCGTGCATTGGCCAGAATCACGGGAATCTGACGTTGATGGCAGGCGGCAATCGTATTGGGCCAGAGTTCAGTTTCCATAATAATCAGCATCTTCGGCTGAACTCGCTGAATAAAACGCGCCACGGCATCAGGCATATCATAGGGGGCGTAGCTGTGGTCTACCGAGTCACCAAAGGCGGCGGCTATGCGCTCAGACCCGGTGGGGGTCATGCAGGTAATCAGCAAGCGGTGATCTGGATATTTAACCTGCAAGGCTTTGACTAGGGGCACTGCAGCGAGGGTTTCACCCACGGAGACGGCGTGAAGCCAAATAGTTTCTTTGGCTGACTCAGGAGGTGTGAAAAAACCAAAGCGTTGACGCCAGCGTTTGCGATAGTTCGGCGCAGCCAAACCACGGAACAGCAACCGCAATAAAATAAACGGTAGCAGGCAATAGAAGATGGCTGAGTAAAGGTATCTGGGCATGGCGATAAATGTGGTTATATGTCCAAAGCAAAATAGCAGGTTTAGTCGCTACAAGCCATGTTTGATCTTCCTGGAAGACAGGCGAAATCACTCTAACCAACCCAGCAATCTCGCCAACTAAGATACTTTGGTGGTAAAGTCAGCTGCTGTCGATACTGCTAGTGCGACGCCTAACGTTAATCTCCACTAATAAGAACCAAGAGTCTCGGATATGCAAAAATCAGCCACTACTGTTTACCTGCAAACTTTGGCATCCATTGTCATGCTGGTGCTATTGGCAACACTGATTTTTACGCTAGCGCGTTTTGCTGCCTGGGCCGCCTATGTCCCCGCGGTCCCCGCGGGTGAAGCACTGGCCAGTGGCGAACTCTGGAATGCACTTTGGATTGGCTTTCGCTTTGATCTGGCTTTCGCTGCAAGGGGTATGGTCTTGGCGCTTTTGGCCGGTCTTGTGGCACTGCCTTTTTCACGCTGGTTGTCGCGGCCTGCCTGGCTAATAACTCAAGGCTTTGCTCGCTTGGTCATAGTACTGGCAGTCCTTTTCTCAGGGATCAATTTTGTTTATTTAGACTTCTTTAACCGCCCTATAGATAGTTTTGGCTTTATAGGCATGCAGTATGGGACAGCTACTGCATGGCATACGGTTAGTAGCATCAGTATTTTTCCTGCGGTGCTGATCGCAACCCTTTTTGCTCTCGCACTCAGTCTTTATTTATACGCGTCTGGGGAGCGAAGAATTGTAGCCGCCGTTAGCGCTCGCAGGGACAAACTAAAAATCACTCCGGCCTTAATGATTATTCCACTGCTGGTGATTGCCGTGATCGGAAGAGGTTCTATCACCACTTTCCCACTGTCTTATCGTCACCTCGCGGTATCCAGTGAGTCGTCATTAAACAATATTGTTCCCAACGGTCTTGTAGCCCTGTATTACGGCTACAGAGATTTCAAAAAGTCGCGACAAATGGAAGCTGCAGATGATGCCGAGGGACGCGAGCTATTTAAAACATTTTATGGCAAAACGGCGAAACCAGGGCCGCTGTTTGCGCAGTTTTTCAGCACCACCGCGGAGTCTGATTTTCTCGAAAATAATCCCCCTAACGTGGTCTTTAACTTAGTCGAAAGTATGGGGCAGGCTCTGTTGCTCGAAGAGTTTGCCGACGGCGTTGATCTCAGCGGTGGGATGACTGAGCATCTAAGTGAAGGCATTTATTTTAGACGCTTTTTACCCGGACAAAATGGCACCCAAACTTCACTCACCAGTTTGATGCTGAATACCGAGTACAGCGATATCAGCCGCTCGGGCTACAAAGATATTGAGATGCAAACCTCCGCGGCAAAAGTCTTCAGAGACGCCGGATATAGAACGGTTTTTGTCTACGGGGGCTTTGAGGGTCTAATGAACCGCGGCAGCTATTTTAGAGCCCAGGGATTTGATGAGTTTATTGGTGCGCGCAAATTGAAAAGCTTATTCCCAGAGATGGAGGAGTCGGTCTGGGGTGGTGACGATAAATATGTTTTTGAGCAAGTATGGAATATATTATCCGAAAAGATCGATGACCCACGACCACTGTTTATCATGACGCTATCCATCACGAATCACCCACCCTATAAGCGGCCAGCCCACCACCAAAATGAGCCCCTGAAATTAAATCAGGCGCTGACAGATCGACTACAGAACCTGAGCCCTGATAGCCTTGAAACCTATCTCTATACTAATAATTTACTCGGCCAATTAATTTCCAAAACCAAACAAAGTCCGCTACAGAAAAATACCATTATTGCGATAACCGGGGATCACTCAATCCGCGGCATGCGCTTCGATCAGTCGGAACAGTTACATCGCCTTAGTGTGCCGTTTTATCTCTACATTCCAGAAAATTACCAGCCTACAAAGCAACCCAATACCGAGCAGATTGCATCCCATAAAGACGTGATGCCAACGCTTTTCAATCTAGCTCTGTCTAATGCGAGCTATGTTAATTTGGGGCGCAACCTACTTACAGAGTCAGTCGCGAATCAAGCCCATGACTTTGCCTATAATGCAGATTATCTGGTTCTCAATAATGTCGCCTATCCTCTGTCGCAAACGTTGACTGACGATACGGCCGAGGGAGTAACACTAAACGGTGATTTTTATCTAACCAAAGAATCAGCCAAGCTAAATGCCGG
>CAJQJT010000320.1 GCA_905478725.1 uncultured Pseudomonadales bacterium | reverse complement strand
CCGCATGACCCACCAGAGAATCCAAGGCATCCCAAGACTCATCCGGATGAACAAACTGCACCATCTCCACTTTCTCAAATTGATGCTGACGAATCATACCGCGAGTATCGCGACCATAGCTGCCCGCTTCACTGCGGAAACAAGGCGTATGAGACACATACTTAATCGGCAGACTATCGACAATTTCATTGCGATACAGATTAGTGATCGGCACTTCAGCAGTGGGAATCAAATAGAACTCACGCTCGTCATCAAGCTTAAACAGGTCCTCTTCAAACTTCGGCAGCTGACCCGTACCAAATAGAGACTCGCGGTTAACAATATAAGGTACGTAGACCTCTTCATAACCGTGCTCGTTAATATGGGTATTCAGCATAAACTGGGTCAATGCCCGGTGCAGACTAGCCAGACCGCCACGCATCACAGAGAACCGTGAACCGGTAATCTTCGCCGCCACATCAAAATCTAAACCATCAAAACCATCGCCCAGATCAACGTGGTCCTTGATCTCGAAATCAAACTGCCGCGGCGCACCCCAACGGTGCAGTTCAATATTGTCATCTTCAGTCTTGCCCGCAGGCACAGAGCTGTGTGGAATATTGGGAATTTCCTGCAACAGGCTATCGAGCTGCCCCTGAATCTCAGTCAGCGCCGAATCCGCCGCTGCTGAATCATTTTTAAGCTGCTCACCCTTGGCTTTTAAAGGCTCGACATCTTCCCCCGCGGCCTTTGCCGCACCAATCATCTTGCCCATGGATTTGGAGTAGGCATTGCGCTCCTGCTGCACACTTTCTGCGGCCAACTGTAGCGCTTTACGCTGGGCTTCAAGGGCCAAAAAGGCCTCACAGTCGAGGGTATAACCCTTGGTTTGTAGGCTTTCGGCAACGGCATTTAAATCCGAGCGCAATAGCTTCGGGTCAAGCATGGTGGTGTCCTTAAAAAGTACTTAAAAAAATCTAGGGTTAAAAATCACAGTAAGCGCGTCAGCCAGATTGAACTGCTGATCGCCAGCAAACACAAAACCACTGTCGCCAGCACATAGAGCAGCGCCATAAAAAGGTGGCCATTTTGCCACAAACCCAGGGCATCTAGCGAGAAGGTTGAGAAGGTTGTAAAAGCACCGAGAAATCCAATCATCCACAGGCTACGCATTTCCACGGGCAAGGCGCTGCGCTCAATAATCACGACGAATAATATTCCCATAACGAAGCTGCCCAGCACATTCACCGTGAGGGTCGCATAGGGGAATTTATGGCTCGACACCTGAAAGATCCAAGTGCTAATCGCATAGCGGGCCATGGCACCCAAGGCGCCTCCCACAGCAACGGCAATCCAGTTCATTACAAAGTTCCTTTTTGCTTGGAATCAAGGCTGCGCAGATAGGCGAGCTTCTCAGAAATCTTCTTTTCCAGTCCGCGATCGGTTGGCTGGTAGTACTCTTTATCACTGAGTTCTTCCGGCAGATAGGTCTCGCCCGGCGCATAACCCCCCTCTTCATTGTGGGCATATCTATAATCTTTGCCGTAATCCAAATCTTTCATCAGGCTTGTAGGAGCATTGCGCAGATGCATGGGTACTTCATAGCTGGGCAGTGAGCGCACATCCGCCATAGTCGCCTTAAAGGCGCTATAGACAGCATTACTCTTGGCCGCAACAGCGAGATAAACCACCGCCTGGGCTAGGGCCAGTTCCCCTTCAGGGCTACCTAAACGCTCCTGAACATCCCAGGCGCTCATAGCTAACTCCAGCGCTCGTGGATCGGCGTTGCCTATGTCTTCGCTGGCCATACGCACCAGTCGTCGTGCTATATAAATCGGATCACAGCCACCGTCCAACATGCGACACATCCAATAGAGAGCGGCATCCGGGGATGAACCGCGCACAGACTTGTGCATCGCCGAAATCTGATCGTAGAAATATTCGCCACCCTTATCAAAGCGCCGCGTGTCCCCCACCAAGACCTGTTCCAGCACTCCGCGATCTATAGCGGCAACATCGCCGGACTCGCTAGCCAGATCATTGGCTATTTCCAATAGATTGAGCGCCCGCCGCGCATCGCCATCGGCGGCACTGGCGAGCAGGTCTAAAGCCTCGTCATCGAGCTGCAACTGCCGCTCACCCAGCCCCGACTGCTGGTCTGCCAAGGCCTGCTTAATCACGGTTTTAATCTGTTCACTATCCAGGCTCTTGAGCACATAGACGCGACAACGGGATAAGAGTGCGTTGTTTAACTCAAAGGAAGGATTCTCTGTGGTCGCGCCAATAAACACGACCGTGCCATCTTCAACAAAGGGCAAGAAGGCATCCTGCTGAGACTTATTAAAGCGATGCACTTCATCTACAAACAGAATTGTCTTACGACCACGCAGATCACGCTGCTCAGTGGCCTTGGCAATGGACGCGCGAATCTCTTTAACTCCAGAGAGCACTGCCGAAATACTTTCAAAGTGGGCATCCGCCGAAGCGGCAATAATTTTCGCCAGAGTGGTTTTACCCACCCCAGGCGGGCCCCAAAAGATCATTGAGTGCAGCGCCCCGCCCTCAATGGCTTCACGGAGAGGTTTGCCGGGGCCAATCAAATGCTCTTGACCAAAGAACCCATCAAGGGTTCCAGGGCGCATTCGCGCCGCGAGAGGCCGATAGACTTGCTGACTAAATAGATCAGTTGGCATTATTGATGACATCGACACCATCGGGGATCTGAAACACAAACTGATCTCCAGACAGTGGTGGGTTGAGTTCAAGTTGGGAGAAGCTAATGTGAGTGGTCTGGCCCAGAGTATCGGTCAGGGTAATCGACGCAGGTTTGGCCTGATCAAAGCGAATAATCATACTGTCGAACAGACTGCCGCCCCGCTCTGGCTTGAGTTCAAAGTGGCCCTCGGCGAGCTGGGTAACAAAATAGGCCTGATCTAGCTGATCCAAATCACCGGAAAACAAGATTGCTGGGGTGGCGGCAATATCTTCATTAAATGGCTGAATAATCACCTGTTCTAAATCCGGATCATAGATCCACAGGGTCTCACCATCGGCAATAATTTGCTGTGGCATGGGCATCTCAACCACCCAGCGCAAGTTATTGGGCTGGGATACCTCAAATAACCCCTCGGAATTCTGTAGCTCATAGCCATCGGCATCAGTTATTTGCTGCTGAAAGCGTGCTGAGAGGCTAGTAATAGGTTGTAAGAGATCGCGCAGCTGCTGAATATCTTCGGCGGCGCCGCCCGCGTGGCTGTTAATGGCAGCTGATAGGCTGATGATTAAGGTAAGAAATAAAGCAAAAAGCCGCCCAGTGGCAGCAGCAATTTTATGTAGCAACGAATTCATCTGTTTTATCACCCGGCCAGCGGCCAAAAAGGTCTGTTAAAACACAGGATTCTACCGTTTTTTAGTGCGCTGCAATAGCTACATTTGGCGGTGTAATGAGCTTGAGTAAGAAACGCTCAGAGGAAGCGCCCCTATCACCGAAGGATTCGCGCTGAACAATAATCTTTTCTTTATAAAAGGCGGCACAACCGAGAATCAACCCCTCAGCCACATCACCCATACAGCGAGGTGACTGATAAATCACCTCCATGCGCGTGTCGGTGTGGAGGGTGCATTTAAAAGACGGCGGTGAGGCATCGGGATAAAGCTTTTTCACTTCACCATGAATAAAACCATCGACCTTGGCTAACAGGGCAAAAGAAGAGTCCAGATCTGCGATCCACTGGGGATAGGCGGCAATCAATTCAGCAAACAGGTAGACCCCAAAGGTTTTGGTCAGGTGCCCCACCGAAAGGTTAATTTTTTGACTCAATACCGCAATCATGGCGATCAGTTCGCGGTGATCATAGTTGCCCACCGTAGTGTATATACCGCCACTTACCGGTGCTGACTCAGCAATCAGTTCATCGACCATATCAAGGCCATACTCTTTTTCAACCAAGTGTAAAAATGATGTAAATATCAATCCTTTCATATACTGCGTCCTTTCAAATACTGCTTCCTCGCTTTGGCCGCTCCATGCAGCCAATCGATAACCTACCAACAGATGCCCTCACAATTCTTGGCATACTTAAACGAATCCCCCAAACCCACGAGATCAATCACCGGCATAAAGCGCTTTGCTGCATGGGCCGCATCGCGTCCATAATCCGTATTGTGGCCGACGATCAGCAAATCCACACTGCTCACCAGCTGACTGACCGTATGGCAGCGAGATTGACTTACCTGCTGAGCCAACCCCATACGGATAAGATCCTCAGATTCAACATTGGGGTCGAAGTAACTCACCTCTTTGCCTAACTGACGCAACTGTCGCACCAACTCTATCGCTGTAGCCACTGAGAACAATAGTCTGAACATCAGGCCACATGCCCTTTATCTGGCTGATCATTTCACTGCCCTTCATTAGCGGCATGCGCTGGTCTGAGATCACCAGATCGGGGCGATTGTCAGTGACATACTCAAGAGCTTGTTGAGGGCAGCTAAAGTCCACCAGATTGACACCCAGCCTTACCAGGCAGCGTATCAGTGACGAGAGCACTGCTTTTCGTCATCAACAATCAATATAGTGGGTTGACTATGGTTCATGTACCGCGCCCCCTTCCCTGGGTAATTATTGGTCATTTTTTATCGGCACTAGTCAATCTGCACCTGCTATCTAGCAATACCAGCAGTAACTGGCGACCAAAAAAAATAGTTAATAACACTATAAATACAGGCTATTCATTCAGCACTGCTTTACATTTTATTGAATAATTTTAAGTAGTGTAGTTCAAAACTGCGGACCTATTCATTTATTGCGATGAACTTATCGTGGCAGTTTTACCGAGACGCTTTTCATCGAGACACTTTTTATCGAGACACTTTTTATCGAGACACTTTTTGTTGAGACACTTTTTGTTGAGACGCTCCGGCGATCGGCAAAACAATTTTAAACCCTGCTCCATATCCTTCTGTTCTGCTAACGGCAATTTCACCACAATGGGTCTCGATTGCCATCTTGACGACATGTAGACCTAAGCCTGTACCCTTGCCAATTTCCTTAGTGGTAAAAAAAGGATCAAATATATTGGCCAAGTTATCCGCCGCGATACCAAAGCCATTATCGGCAATCTCAATTTCAATCCAGACCCAGTCGCCTGCCTGGCCACTATTCAAATTAATGAGTCCATGCCCTTCAATAGCATTGGCGATATTGACCAGGAGGTTGAGAAACACCTGCCCTATTTTCCCAGCCTGGCATACTACACAAGCCTTTTCTGACCGAGCCTTTTCTGAAAATACCCTGCCTATAAAAGGCCTTTAATAAAGTATATTTGATATCGCCATTCATGGCAGTCTAGCTCCAATTTTGTGCGTAGATCAGTTAGCTATAAAATAGTTTTAGGTTTGCGTCGAAGAATTATTTTTTCGTTGTAATCGACTTCTGAATCTGACGCACTCCTCTCAATACTGAATTTTTCACCATAGTGAATAAACATTGCTCCAATCAAACCCTCGACAACATCTCCAGGCAGAAACGTAGAGCGATAGTCGATCTCTAGAATATCAGGACTAATATTGGTGCAGCTAAGCGAGGGAGCTAAAAATCCTGGAAAGGCCATTCTGACAATTTCATTCAGTGCCATATCATGGGTTCTTAATAGGTCAAAGGCATTGGTGTTTTGGCTTATCCATTTCTCATTAAATGCGAACAATTCTGCAAACAGAAAAACACCTAATACTTTTGCCAATTTTTCTGTAGAAAACCCGAGTAAATCAGCACTATTGGAAATCAATATAGAGAGAGTATTATCAGGATAGTCGTCCATAGATAAATAAACGCTACCCACCGACCTGTTCATCGACTGTAGTAATTCGCTTGAAAACTGATCGCCATATTGCTTTTCTAAATGGCTAACCGTCGCTGCTAGAATAAATCCTTTCATGCTGCATCCCCCCCGGGAAAAGCGACCCAAAACATAAAGCTAATCATTATGTTTTGTGCGCGAATAAAATATTCTTAATGAAAGTATCGGTAACACTAAAAGGTTAGCATGTATTATGCGCTATTGCATAGATATATAGTTTAAAGCTTGTACAGCAGAGAAACAGATACCTTAAGGGATTCAGACAGTAACGGGCGACTATAGACGAATTCGGCATACTCTCCAGCTCTACTGGGGCCCGCAGCACCGGTCTCAGACTCTTCCGGAGAGGACTGTGCCTTTAAATACGCACGCTGGTAAGCCTTAACATTAGCCGTAAAGTCGGCACCCATGCCCAGCTCATAGTTAAATTTAAATGACAATTGATGATAGTTTAGGTCGCGAATACCCTCTTCATTGTCCCGAGCAAAGTATCTGCTAATGTAAAGGGATGCGTCACTGTTCTTGCTCAATGCCTTATTCAGAACCATGCCATAGCCCATTAGGGAATATTCCACCAGCGCCGAATCCTTCTCAGGATTGCTGCTTAACCCGCTGTAATGCCGGAATTTGTGATACAGGAACAGCCTAGTATTTAGCCCTGAACTGGCTCTATAACGCCGACCAGGCTGCAGGCGAAACTCCCTGTAATCTATGCTTTCAAGATCAATATCTAGATAATCATGAGGATAGTTGCGTCGACCAATTTTCGATAGCAGTGGCCAAGATAGTTTTTTTGTCGCGGTAATAAGTCAGTTCAGCGCCCACATCAGCACCATCAAAGTTAAAGCGATTATCAATCAAATCTCCGCTAGAGCTCTCGGCAATCTGGCGCTGAGTTTGACTGTAATAGGTATTGCCCTCCCTTCGCAGATCGGTAGTTACCCGGATATTACCTTTGCGTTGTCCCAGCTTAAATCCCTCGATCCAACTGAGGTGTGCCTTGATCGATAAGCTGTCAGCTGTGCTTTTACTGCCGTTGTAAAGATTG
>CAJQJT010000319.1 GCA_905478725.1 uncultured Pseudomonadales bacterium | reverse complement strand
GCCTTCGCGGCTGCTCCAGGGGGAACTTCTCCAGGAGAAGGTGCAGGTGCTGATCTAGGTGATGATGACACCTTTGCGGGTCGTCTTTCTTTCGCTTTCCAGCCATCCGATGACACGCGCATCGATCTCTCTATGAACTATGCAACCTCTGAGGTAGGCACAGGTCCTTACCAGTCCAAATCAACCATCGGTATTGTCGAAAATGGCGAGCTGATCAATGTGATTGATACCCCGGCTGATGAAACACGACTGACCATAGACACCGCTGGTGGTGATGGTGGCGCCGATCTGATCGATGGTGATGGCTTGTTACCCGGTGGCGGTTATGGTTTCGACGCACGTCTGGCACCAGGCGGCGATTTCTTTGGTTATCTGGATCCCGATGGCGATGACTTTACCTTTTCAAGTGACTTTGCCTTTGCCGATCAGGGTTCAACTGATACAAAAGGTATTAATGTCCGAGTTGAGCGAGAGCTGGGTAATGGCACTGTATTTACCTCGGTGACCGATTATAAAGACTACGAAAAGCTGCTATTTATCGATGTGGATTCTGGACCAGGCAACCAGTTGGCTAATTATGCTGGGGTGGATGCAACCAGTTTTACTCAGGAATTTAGACTCAATGGTGAAACCGATGATATGCGCTGGGTCACGGGTTTTTTCTACCTGAATATTGATAATCAATCGGATAACGGCCTCAAAGCACCAGCCAATAGTCTTATTGGTCCTCTTGATATTGGTGTAGTCGCGGATCTACAGACTGACTCTTACAGCCTCTTTGGACAGCTTGATTACGATATCAGCGATACCCTGAGCGCGACTTTTGGTATGCGTGTGATTCGTGAAGAGAAAGACTTCAATGTGGGCATCGGCTTTTTCCCATCACTGAGTAACCACACAGTTAACCAGGGTGAGTTTATTCCCAATGCAGTGGGTGCCGGATCGCCTTACTTCTATGAAAACAGCACTTCAGACACCCTCTGGGCGGCCAAAGCACAGTTAGATTGGCGTCCAAGTGACGACCTTCTGCTCTATGCCGGTGTTAATCGCGGCGTCAAAGCGGGCAGTTTTAATGCGCCATTATTAGGGTCTTATCTGGGCTCTGGCGGCGATTCCGCAATTGACTATGGAGAAGAGATTTTGCTCGCCTATGAAGGCGGTTTCAAAATGAGTCTGACTGAGAACACCAGACTGAACGGTTCGGTTTTCTACTATGACTATTCCGATTACCAGGCCTTCTTGTTTGTTGGTGTTGGCGGTGTTGTGATTAACGCTGATGCAGACAACATAGGCATGGAGCTGGAACTGCAGAGTTCACCGGCTGAAGGATTGGATGTAATCTTGAGCATGTCTTACTTTGACGCCACGGTAAAAGATATCCCGCTGCGCAGTGGCTCACCATTGCCACCTCGCGATGTGGATCCAACCTATGCCCCAGAACTGCAGATGACAGGTTTGGTGCGCTATGAGTGGCCCATATCTTCAGGCAGTTTGGCGATTCAGGGTGATATTAGTTACTCAGATGAGTACTACTACAACCTGAGAAACTTCGACGCGGATAAGTTTGATAGCTATGTCATGCTCAACTCGCAACTGAGCTGGATGAGCACTGACGGTCTTTGGCAGGCAACACTGGCCGTGCGCAATCTGACTGATGAGCGCGCTGGTGTTCAGGGCTTCGATTTGGCAACCCTCTGTGGTTGTAATGAGGTGTCCTATCGCGATCCACGCTCCGTTAACATTGGTATCCGACGCGAGTTCTAAATTGAGTTGGAAAATGATGTAATCTGAATGGGGGCGCGCGAGTAATCGTGCGCCCTTTATTCGTAGACCCAGGTTAGATTTAGATTTAAGAGCCCCAAGTTAAAGAGCTCCCAAGTTATAAAGGTACCAAGTTATAAAGCTACCAAGTTATAAAGCCACCAAGTTAAAAAGAGCCACTAAGTTAAGAGCTAATATCATGCATACAGATAAAAAAATTCAAGCCACAAGACGCAGTTTTTTAAAAACTAGCGCCATGGCAATGACCTATATGGTCGCGGGTAAGGCCTTGATGCTGACACCTGCAGCAGCCCGTGCTGCGCAGATGCCGATGAAAATTTTATCGGCACTGGAAGTGAGCACATTAGAGACCCTTTGCGAGGCCATAGTGCCAGGTTCACGAAGCGCAGGCATAGCCGCCTTTGTTGACTACCAGCTGGCAGAAAAGCCCGGTGACGCCCTATTGATGGGTCGCTATTTAGGTCTCGAGCCGCCTTTTGCTCCCTTTTATCAACAGGGCCTGGCTGCCGCCCATCAGGCCGCCCTAGAGCAATTTGATCGCCCCTGGTCTCAGTTGACTGAGACTCAAAGTAAGAGCTTGATTGACCAGATGTTCAGCGACGCAATTGCCAATTGGTCTGCAGCACCGGCCTCATTCCTATTTTTCGTTTGGCGCGCCGATGCCTGTGATGTGGTCTACGGAACCCAGTCGGGATCAGAAGGTATAGGCATGCCCTATATGGCGCATATTGCCCCCAGTGATAAATGGCTGTCGGCCAAGGAGCAGCAAAACTAATGGAATCAATCTCATTGGAAGACAAGTTTGATGTGCTGATTGTGGGTGCTGGCGCAGCGGGTAGTTTGATTGCAGCAAAGGCCGTGCAAGCGGGTAAAACCGTACTGATTCTTGAAGCCGGACCGGAGCGCAAGTTAAGCGATCTGGAGAGTTCGCAGATCTCGGCGCGCAAATTAAAGTGGGGTGGGGCACCTGTAGAGGAGTCTGGCAACCATAAGATTGGCAACAGTTTTAACAGTGGTTATGGCACCGGCGGCAGTGCACTGCACCATTACGCCGTTTGGCTGCGGCTGCATGAGAATGATTTTAATCTAGCATCCGAGCACGGTGTGGGTTTGGACTGGCCGATCAACTATAAAGATTTGATGCCCTACTACGATCGAATTCAGGCCGAGGCCGGTATTAGTGGCGATGCTGAGGCCGAGAAGTGGCGTCCCGAAGGGGCCCCTTACCCGATGCCTGCACTGCCGGTTTTTGCTCAGGGCCAGGTGATTAAAAAAGGTTTTAATAAACTGGGAATGGCGGTCTCGCCACTGCCCTTGGCGATTAATAGTCAGCCATACAAAGGTCGCAGCTCCTGCCTCTATGACGGTTGGTGTGATGCGGGCTGCCCTATTGGTGCACTGGCCAATCCCTTGGTGACCTATTTGCCCCAAGCGTTTGCCGGGGGCGCGAGCATTCGTCACGACAGCACAGTCAGTCGTGTGCTCCATGATGCGTCGGGCAGAAAGGCTACCGGAGTAGAGTATTTTGATGCCGAGGGTGCGGTACACCAGGTGCTGGCGGAACAGGTGGTACTCAGCGCCTTTGCCGTGCAGAACGCGCGGATTCTATTAAATTCTAAGAGTACTAAGCATCCAGCTGGCATGGCTAATAGCAGCGACAAAGTGGGTCGCTACCTAATGACCCATCCGGCACAGCTAGTGCTCGGCCTATTTGACCAACAGACTGACTGCCATCTGGGTGCCACTGGCGGCCAATTGCTCTGTCAGGATGACTATGCCAATAAAGACAAGGGCGATGCCTTTGGTTCCTATCAATGGCTGATTGCCAACGCCACCAAACCCAATGATCTGCTGGGTATAGCCACCGGCCGAGCGGATATTTATGGCGCTGCGCTAGATCCCTTTATGCGCAAAGCGGCGAAACATTTTGGACAGATGAATTTTGTCGGCGAAGATACGCCTTTAGCGGATAATCGCATTACCCTGAGTGAGCGCAAAGATCAGTTTGGCTTGCCCCTGGCGGCGACTCATCACAGTATCAATGAGCGCACTAGAGCACTGGTGACAGAGGGCGTTAAGCAGGGCGTTGAGGTATTTAAAGCGGCTGGTGCCACGGAGACCTGGACCGGCCCCACTGTGGCTATGCACCTCATGGGTGGCACCGTAATGGGTGTAGATGCCAAAGAGTCGGTCTGTGATCAGTATGGACGCTGCCACGATATGGATAATCTGTATATTGCCGGTCCCGGAGTCTTTCCTTCCAGTGGCGCGGTAAATCCAACCTTTACCGTACACGCACTGGCCTTGCGCACGGTGGAGAAAATGTTGGCGACTGGCTAACGAGTGAAGGGTTAGCTGGCGCTGTCAGGAGTGGGCGCTAGCTCGGCAAGAATATCAATTTCAAAGCTAAATACCCGTTCATTGTTTTGATTAAAGCCTTCGTTGCGGCTGCGAATAATGCCCCACTTGTCGCGCACTCTGCGGTCGAGTTTTTCACATATCTCGTAGGTAAAGGTAATCGTGTGTCCTGGGCGCACAGGCTTAAACCACTGCATATCCCGAACGCTGACGCCGGCACCATTGCGTCGACCATCCTGAACACCGGTGGCAAAACGCTCCATATAGGCGACCATTAACTTCATCCAGATCGCCGCGAGATGTAATTCAGCGGCAACCAGTCCACGGTACTCAGTGTCGAATGCCGCTTCAGGTGAAGTGTGAAACGCCTCGGGTGAATATTTTTTACCAAATTCAATAATCTCTTTTTCGGTAAAACTGTGAGAGCCAAAGACATGGAACTCGCCGACGGGAATATCTTCAAACCAGCGACTGCGAATAAACTCTGGGTTGTTCATAAGCTCTTACTCCCGATCGATTGAGCACCAACACGCAATGTCATACTCAGAACAAGCGCGACTTTTTGATGCTGGTTCTTAACGGCAATATCACAGACTAATAACCCCTGGTCTTTTTTGCAGTCCGCAATAACCACATTGGCGCAGAGACTATCGTCAGCAAACACCGGAATCTTCCACTGCAGATTGGGAATGGTTTGAATTCCCTGAATCGCAATGCCATGATTTTTAAAAGTATCGGATACCAGTCTGGTCATCAGCGCACAGACCTGCCAACCACTGGCACAGAGACCGCCAAATATAGACGCCTCAGCGGCTTCGGTTTCCAGGTGATAGGGCTGCGGATCGAACTCTGCAGCGAACTCAAGAATGTCGCGTTTGCTCAGGGTGATGGTGTCAGTTTCAAATACCTGACCCACTTGTAGATTCTGCCAATTATCCATACTGTCGCTCAGCGCTATTTTTATGGCGAGGACTATATGTCGCGAATAACCCTCTGGTCAAGGGTGAGCGCGGTCAAGGATCTAGGCAAGTGAAGAGTTCAGAGCAGTGAAGGATAACCAGTGGTACTGCCCCTAGTCGGATGATCTAGGGGGGGCTCTTTATTGCGGAGGGCAACAATGGTTGCCAGAATTTACTGAGTTAGGTCAGTCAGTTTGATTAACCGCGTCCACTAAAATTAGCCAGAGCCTGACGCGCGATAATCACTTGCTGCACTTCAGATGCCCCTTCATAGATCCGCAGAGCGCGAACATCGCGATACAGGGATTCAATAATATGCCCGCGAGTGACACCTTTACCGCCGTGTAATTGCACCGCCGCATCGATCACCAGCTGCGCCGATTCAGTGGCATGGAGTTTTGCCATGGCCGCCTCTCGGGTAACGCGATCGGCCACACAGTCCTTGGTCCAAGCGGAGCGATAAACCAGCAGTGCACTGCTATCGATGGCCAGTGCCATATCCGAAAGCTTGCCCTGAACCAGCTGTAAATCCGAGAGCACACCGCCAAACAGTTTGCGCTGGGATACATGACTCAATGTCTCATCCATGGCGCGACGGGCCATACCCAGTGCAGCTGCGGCGACAGTGGAGCGGAATACATCCAGAGTGGCCATAGCTATACCAAAACCGCGCCCGGCTTCGCCGACTAAATTCTCATGGGGAATTAAACAGTTCTCAAAACGCAGAGTGCCCAGTGGGTGTGGTGCCACCAGATCAATGCGTTCCGGCACTGAAAATCCAGCGGTGTCTGCGTCGACAATAAAGCAGCTTAGGCCTTTGGCGCCCGGTGCTTCGCCGGTGCGGGCAAAGACTGTATAAAAGTTCGCTATGCCGGCATTGGATATCCAGGTCTTCTCACCATTGAGAATATAACCGGCATCGGTTTTTACTGCGCTGGTGCTCATGGCGGCCACATCACTGCCGGCCTCGGCTTCGGATAGGGCAAAGGCGGCCATGGATTCACCAGAGACCACTTTATTGAGATAGCGAGATTGCTGATCTGCAGTGCCAAACAGTGAGATAGGGCCACTGCCGAGTCCCTGCATGGCGAAGGCGAAATCCGCAAGAGCATGGTGCTCGCCGAGCACTTCGCGAATAATACAGAGGCTGCGCACATCGAGTTTTTCAAGCGTGCCGCCACCGCTGGCGGGTACCGCGTAACCGGTAATGCCAGCTTTGGCCATACCGCGCATCAGATCAATACAGGTTTGGTCCAGTGCCTCGTGCTCATTGGCCACTAGGGCGGGGATATTGTCTGTCGCCCAGGCCTGTACTTTTTCCGCCAGTTCACGGTGTTGTGGTTCGAAAAAAGGCCAGTTCAGAAAAGTCTTATCGGTCACAGCTTGTCCTCTTAAATAATTTTTTAAGTATTTCCTAAATAAAATTTTGTCCGTATTAGCGCTTTAGTCGCTTTTAGTC
>CAJQJT010000318.1 GCA_905478725.1 uncultured Pseudomonadales bacterium | reverse complement strand
CCTAGAAAACTACTAAACACCCTAACCAGTCAGTTTGCGCACAATCGCCCGTCCCAACATTCCCAACTTATTAGCACTGGAAAATCTCGCGGCGTTGGTTTTCTCCACGCCCTGTGCATAGTTGCTATGGCGCGAATAATCGATGCTGATATCGAGAAAAACTGGCTGATGGTGCGCTGCAGTTTCCAGTGCATGGCGCAGGGCCACTTCTATGTCATTGTTGTGTCTGACCGGAATATAGCCGCACTCTATAGAGTCGGCGAAGGCGCCCCAGTTGATATTGCCGAGTTTGGTACAGGTGGTTTGGTCGTCACTGATCCGCTGGCTATGATTAATCCGCGAGAGTTTGCCGTCATTGAAAATACAGTAAATCGTGCCGAGATTTTCTCGGACGGCGGTGAGCGCTTCCATGCCACTCATCAGCATGGCGCCGTCGCCGAGTATGCCTATAACCTGCTTATCGGGATTCACCAGTTTTGCGGCGTTGACCGCGGGCATGCAGTAACCCATTGCATTGGAGCTGGAGGGTGAGATAAAGCTGCGCGGGCTATTAATCGGCATTAACTCGGCGGCGAGATAGGTGTGCAGGCCGTCGTCGGTAATAATAATGGCGTCGTCGCTGACTGCGGCGCGGAGTTTGTCAAAAAACACTGCGGGGTTAACGAGGCCTCTGCTGTTATGGCCCAGCCACTCTTTTTTAAACAGGGCTTTTTGGTTGGCGATATCGTCGACTAAGGCTTTTCTGCTGATCGCCGAAGGCTGTCGTTCCTGAAGTTTGTAGAGTAGGTCGGTGGCGATCTGTTGGATACTACCACGCAATGCAGTCGCGGCTTCTTGGTCGTCGGCTCTGTTTTTTTCACTGGTGATATAAATAATATTGTCTGGTAGTTGCGCACTGCCGTTAGCAGTATCTGCTTCATTTAAGTTGGTGCCTATGGCGAGCAGGCAGTCGCAGTCTTTGAAGGCATTCTCTGCACTGGGCACAGCTGCCGGGCCAAAGATCATGCCGGCGTGCAATGAATGCTGGGCGGGAAAGCTGCTGACACCTGAGAGGGTTGTGCAGACTGGTGCACCGATCTGTTGCGCCAGGGCTATCACTTCGGTTTGGGCGTCCACTGCACCCCAGCCGACAATAATACCGGGGGACTCTGCTTGAAGTAGTTGTGTGGCGGCCGCATTTAAATCGGCGTCGCTGATGGCTTCGACTTCTTCATTGGCGCTTTGGCTCTTCTGACCACAGAGTGGCAGAGGCTCTTCTATATTGGCGGAGAGCATTTGGATGTCTAGGGGAATTTCGACAAATACCGGTCCGGGACGACCACTGGTAGCGACTCTGTAGGCGGTAAATAATGTGTCGACGATGTGCTGTTGGTGGCTGATGCTGTAGATTGCTTTGGTTAGGGATTTGAGGATTTCTTTTGCGTCGATGGATGAATAGCCGCTTTGCTTACTGTTGGCACTTAATTGGCCGTTGGCACTTGTTGCGCTGTTGGCACTTATTGCGCTGTTGGCACTTATTTCGCTATCGGCACCTGCAATCACCAACAACGGAATGCCAGCCAAATAGGCTTCGGCTATGCCACTGCATGCATGAGTCACTCCAGAACCCGACACGATCAACATGGTGCCAACACTGCCTGCCTTAGAGCGGCTGACGGCGTCGGCCATAAAGGCGGCGTTCATTTCGTGATTAACCAGAAGTGGGGTGATCTGCTCTGACTGATTGAGCTGATGGTAGATCTCGGCGTTTTGCACCCCGGGTATTCCAAAAGTATGGGTAATACCCAGCTGTTCCAGTGCGTACTGGGTTAACCACGCGCCGCTTTTATTCATCAAACTTTACCGTCCCTGTGTGAGCTTTTTGTTAGCTGATATGACCTGTGGTTCTGATGCGCTTGGCACCTACAACCGGACGATCTCTCTGGGCATCGGCGCGACGTTTAAAAGCGGCGTCGATATAATTTTTACCCGCAATCAGCAGACCGGTTACCAAAAATGCACCCGGAGGTAACACCGCGATCAAGAAGCTGTAGTTTTCACCGAAGGGCTGCAACATCCAACCGTTGGCAACCGGGCCAAACAGCAGGTGCATGCTGGCAAACAAGGTGCCTTGGCCAAACAGTTCGCGAATCGCGCCGAGGGCGACCAAGACCAGTAAAAAGCCCAGCCCCATCATCAAGCCGTCAAGTGCCGCTAAACCTACATGGTGCTTGCTGGCAAAGGCTTCAGCGCGGCCAAGAATGGCGCAGTTGGTAACGATCAGAGGGATAAAAATACCCAGAATCTGATACAGGTCATAGGTGTAGGCTTTCATTAACAGTTCGGCGCAGGTGACGAAGGCGGCGATAATAATCACAAAGGCGGGGAGTCGGACTGCATCGCTAACATGGTTGCGAATCAGTGAGACTATGGTGTTAGAGCCGATGAGTACGGCCATGGTCGCAAGGCCCAAACCCAGAGCATTGACTACACTGCCGGTGACCGCCAGCAGCGGGCACAGCCCGAGCAGCTGCACTAGCGCAGGATTGTTCGTCCAGAGGCCATTTTTGGTGACTTCGCCAATGCTAGGGCCTTCGGTAGTGACCTCAGTAGTAACTTCGCTGCTCATAGTGCTGCCTGTTCGTTTTCACGTGCGGCGTTCGCGGCGGCGATCTGTAATAGACGCTCGCGATCATCCTCAAAGTATTGCAGAGTTTTCAGAACTTGGCTGACCACTGCCCTAGGAGTAATGGTGGCGCCGGTAAACTGGTCGTAGTCGCCGCCTTCCTTTTTCACTTTCCAACCGCTGGCTTGGGGGTTGACCAAGGACTTGCCGTTAAAGCTCAGAATCCAGTCGCTTTTCTTAAGATCTACCTTGTCGCCCAAGCCTGGAGTTTCGCGATGCTCTACTACGCGCACCCCGGCAATCGAGCCATTAAAGTTAATCCCGATAATCATCGAAATAGCGCCGCTGTAACCATCTGGTGTTACCGCGGGAATAATTGCCGCCACTGGCTGACCTTGATCCCGCGCAATATGAATGTTGCCGCCTTTTTTCAGACCCAATGTCGCCCAGTACTGTTCTGGTACGGG
>CAJQJT010000317.1 GCA_905478725.1 uncultured Pseudomonadales bacterium | reverse complement strand
CAGCCCACTGAGCCAGGAGCTAGAATCATGTTGCAGAGTTTGCAGTTCAACGGCTTCGCCGGGACACTTGCCCTGCTTGGCTAACAGCGCCACCAGAGAGTCGCCGTCAGTCACCGATTCCAGATCTTGCAACTTATAGCCTTCGCCTATGTTGCGGAGGTGCCACAGCCAGGCCTGATGCAGCTGCACGGCAACCGACTGGGCCGTAGCTGCAATCTGATGACTGCTGCTAATAGACGAACCGCTGGTGCCGAGCATTCGCAGTAGTTGTCGCGCAAATACTAACTTCTGATTAACGGCTGAAATATGGGTCGACATAAGCCCGCCTACTTGCTGCCTTTCTCAGCAGCGACCCATTTTCCGCTGTTGTAAAAAGCACTCCAACCGGAGGGCTTGCCATCTTCTTCACTGCGTACATACTGCTCTTTGGTTTTGCGACTGTAGCGAATAATTGTCTCTAAACCCTTGGGATCTTTAACCGGTGCGGTAAGCAGAAATTGATATTTTTCGTCGATCTGATCCTTGTAAGGCAGCAGCTCCGCAACGCTTGGCGCGCGGGTTTCACGATTCTTAGGGAACTGACTGGCAGCCAAAAACAGGCCTGAAGCGCCGTCGCGAAGCACATAGTGATCTTCAACTTTTAAGCAGCGCAGTTCCGGCATGGAAATGGGATCTACTTTAGGCGGCGCGGCCTGGCCATTGCGCAGTAACTTGCGGGTATTTTTGCATGGCTCGCCAGGAGCAGTCTCTCCAGTGCAGCCAAAGTATTTACCAAAGCGACCAGTCTTTAACTGCATCTCATTGGTGCACTTGTCACACTCGATCACTGGCCCTTCATAGCCCTTGATCACATACTGACCAGACTCAAGCTCAAAGCCACTGCAATCTGGGTTATTGCCGCAGACATGCAGTTTGAGGGATTCATTCACCAGATAGCTGTCCATCACCGTGTCGCAAACCTTACAGCGATGGCGGTGCATCAACTGCTTGGATTCAGCTTCATCATCTTCATCGATATTGACGGCTTCGTCACCAGCGGTGAGGTTTAAAGTGTGCTTACAGCGCTCTTTGGGCGGCAATGCATAGCCAGAACAACCCAAAAACACACCAGTGCCCGCCGTTCGGATCATCATCGGACGATCGCAGAGCTTGCAGGGAATATCGGTTTCAGTGGGTGAGTTTGGGCGCATACCCGCATCCACTTCTTTGGCGCTTTCCACCTGCTGACTAAAGTCGCGATAAAAACGGTTGAGAAGATCTTTCCACTTCAGAGTGCCCTTGGCGATTTCATCCAGGTGCTCTTCCATGGTGGCGGTAAAGCCATAATCCATTAGATCGGTAAAGCTCTCGGCCAAGCGGTCAGTAACCACATCGCCAATCTTTTCCGCGAACAGACGCTTGTTTTCAATGCGCACATAGCCGCGATCTTGAATCGTGGAAATAATTGAGGCGTAGGTGGAGGGACGGCCAATACCGCGTTTCTCCAGTTCTTTGACCAATGAAGCTTCAGAGAAACGGGCGATGGGCTTGGTAAAGTGCTGTTGCGGCACCAATACCAACATCGACATCTTGTCACCCTTTTGCAGGTCCGGCAGTTCGCCGTCCTCATCGCCTTTGCGATTGACTGGCATCACTGCCAGATAACCATCAAAGCGCGTCACGCGACCTTTGACGGTCATCTCATAGTCGCCAGCGGCAACCGTGATCAATGTCGAAGTGAACTGAGCTGGAACCATCTGACAGGCGACAAACTGCTGCCAAATAAGCTGGTAGAGTTTCTTCGCATCCACTTCCATGCCGTCTAGGCTGCCGGGAGAGATATCAATATTCGACGGACGAATGGCTTCGTGAGCTTCCTGAGCGCCGGACTTGCTGCCGTAGATTTTCGGCTCGTCGGGCAGATAGCGGGCACCGTGACGCACTTTAATATACTCGCGACAGGCAGCTATGGCATCTTCACTTAAATTGGTGGAGTCGGTACGCATGTAGGTGATGTAACCACCTTCATAGAGGCGCTGGGCCATCATCATGGTTTTCTTAACCCCGAAGCCAAGCCTTGTGCTGGCGGCCTGCTGCAGAGTAGAGGTAATAAACGGCGCTGAAGGCTTCGATGAAGTGGGCTTATCTTCGCGCTTTGACACAGAGTAATCGGATTCCCTAAGGGCAGCCAATGCAGTATCCGTAGCGGCTTTATTCACCGGACGAAAGGCTTTACCCAGATGACGCTTCACTTCAAAGCGAATTTTTCCCACGTCTTCGTTGGCGGCTTCGGCTTCAAGATCCGCATGAACTGTCCAATACTCTTCAGGTAAAAAGGCACGAATCTCACGCTCGCGCTCAACAATCATTTTTAGGGCAACTGACTGAACTCGGCCAGCAGATAGTCCGCGACCTACTCTTTCCCAGAGCAGTGGCGAGACCATAAAGCCCACCACGCGGTCGAGAAAGCGTCGCGCCTGCTGAGCGTCGACGCGATTGGTATCAACTACGCCAGGTTTTTCAAAGGCCGCGCGAATCGCTTTCTTGGTAATTTCGTTAAACACGACGCGCTTGTAACGGCTGTCATCGCCGCCAATCACCTGAGTCAGGTGCCAGGCAATCGCCTCTCCCTCTCTATCCAAATCCGTCGCGAGGTAGACAGTGTCAGCATTCTTAGCCAGTTTCTTAAGTTCGGCTACAACTTTTTCTTTGCCCGGCAGAGTGGCGTATTCCGCTTTCCAATCATTCTCCGGGTCTATACCCATACTATTAATCAGCTGAGATTTGGCCTTGGCGGCGCGGTGAACAATTTTGTCTTCAGGCGACAGCTTGCGTGTTATCGCCGCCTGTCGGGCGCGCTCTTTGGGATCTGTAGGAACGCGATTGCCGCCGGTGGGCAGATCGCGAATATGGCCAACACTGGACTTAACAATAAAATCATCACCGAGGTAGCGATTGATCGTTTTGGCTTTAGCAGGTGACTCTACAATGACTAACGACTTTCCCATTTAGGCTAGTTTCCCTAATTGTGCATCTGCCATCAAAGCAGGATGCTGAAGATAATTTGGCTCAAATACTAACGAGCATTAGACTCAAGGTGCGCATATATACGTGTTTGTGCGCCCTTTGGTCAAGTTTCATCGACAAATTTCTTTTGCCTGATGCTGAAATTTCTTTAATTTTTCGACAATTTTTACTAAATCCGCGCCATCGTCGCGCTCATTCCAAATAACCCCGATACCGGCAGCGGTGGCCACAAGCGCACTGACACCAGCGGGAAAATCATCCATCTGATCAACTAACAGGGCATCCCATTTTGGTGCCGCTTGATTAATTGTCCAAAGCCATCCAGGACATACCGAATCCCAACCACGGCCACTAAAACGGTGTAGCACCCAATTCTGGCGGCAGTCTTCGTCGAGCCAGGGTATGCTATAACAAACGCACTCCAGACGCGTTTCTTCATCCCGGGCATCCGGTCGGCGATAGAGGCTAACCTGCAGTCCGGCACTGCCTGCCGAACGCCTCAGTTCGGTAATCAATTTCTGACGTGGCGACTGTCGAAACCACATTAGTGGTGATATCACCACGGCAACGCCTAATACTATTAACAACCATGTCATTTCGTACTACTCTTATAGTTAGCGATTTTAATCAGCGAGATACATCCTATCCCCTGATTAAAATGTAGGTGACTAATTATCTAGTCTCTGCCAAATCAACCTATGTAGCAATCGACACGACAGTCGTCAAAATAGTCCACAGGACCATAAGGAGTAACCTCATGTCTACTTACAAACACCTGCTCATCGGCCTTGATCTGTCTCCAGAATCACAGCAAGTGGTAGACCGCGTCAAGCAACTTTTTTCTGACCGCGATGTAAAAATATCAATCTGTCACATCCTTGAGCCACTCGCCTTCACCTACGGCGGCGACATACCAGTGGATTTATCCGATGTCCAGGTGCAGCTGGAAGACCAGGCCCGACTGCGCTTAGCCACCCTCGCCGAGCAACTGCAAGTGCCACAGAAAAGCCAGCATATTGTATTGGGTCAGCCAGCCAATGAAATGCGCCGCATGGCCAAAGATGAGAATGTAGACCTGATAATAGTAGGTAGCCACGGCCGTCATGGCTTGGCGCTCATATTTGGCTCTACCAGCAACAGTGTTCTCCATGGCGCCCCCTGTGATGTTCTGGCGGTGCGTATTAATGAGGACGACTGAGATGACCGAGCCCCTTTGACTAGGGGCTTTTCTTTCGCTAAGGGCTTTTCTTTCGCTAAGGGCTTCTGTTAACTAAAGGCAACTAAAAGCACCAAGACACTTCCAACACGCCGCCCTCTCCCTTTAAACTCTGAGCTGAGACCCGAGCATTAACCAATACCGTTCCTCATAAGGCTGTTCCTATCTTCAACATCTCAACCTACACTCTAAAATACGTCACTGTCGCGGCGATGCTGCTGTGTGGCTGCCCGATGGCAAATGCCAAGGACATTAGCTCAAGCCAAGCTATCCAAGCCACATCGGCACCCGCACTAGCGCAGCAGCGACAGCTCTACTCTGAGTCACTTGATCTAGCACAACGGGGTAAATGGCAGCAGCTAAAGCAACAGCGAAAGCAACTACAGACCTACCCTCTCTACCCCTATTTAGTCTATGCCGACCTAGCTGCCAACCTGCGTTATTCACGGAAACAGGAAGTGAGTCAATATCTGCAAGACTATGCCGGCACTATTAAGGCTGGACACCTGCTTAACCACTGGCTCGACTATCTGGCCAAGCATCAACACTGGGACGCCTTTATCAGCTTCTATGAGCCCCAAGGGGCAAGCTCTAAGCAGCAGTGTCAATTCCAGTTGGCACGCTATTACGCTGACCCTGAAGACCCACAACTGAATCAACGGCGCGAGCAGGCCTTAACTGCAGCAATGGAATTGTGGAATGTTGGCAAATCCCAACCCAATCAATGTGACAAACTATTTACCCACTTAAGCGCCGACAACCGAATCACCGAGGCGTTGGCCTGGCAGCGTTTTAACAAAGCACTGCTCAATCACCAGTTCCAACTTGCCCGATATCTTGAGCGGTTTTTTAAAAGCCCTCACTACAGCAAGCTAGCCAAGCTCTATTACCAGGCTGACCGGTCACCCCAGAGCATTAAACAGTTTGGGGCTTTTAATAGCGACAGCCCCGAAGAACTGGGGATTATTCAACATGCCCTAGTGCATTTAGCTCACCGCGACAGTCACGCCAGCCTTAAATATTGGAGCCACTACCAGCAGACCCATGAGTTTTCTCATGGCGCACGCAGCGCAATTGTCAGTGCAATCATTAAAGGTCTCTACAAAGAGGGAGCAACGGCGGTGGCCGACTCCTATTTCAGCGACCACCTGCAATTGCTTAATGAGACTGAAGACGGCAGCTTGGTTGAATGGCGTATTCGCCTGGCACTGAAAGAAAAAGACTGGCCGAATATTGCGCTGTGGCTGCAGCGATTGCCCGAAGAGCTGCAAAGTCGCACCGGTTGGCGCTACTGGACTATCCGTAGCATGCAGAGCAATCCACTGACCACAGAGCATCCTGCACTGCAGCAGATGACCGAAAGTTTGGCCCAAGAGCGGGATTTTTACGGCTTTCTCGCCAGCGATATGCTCGATAAAGAGTACCGTATCAACCACCGCCCGGTGGCCATTGATCCCCAAAGGGTAACTGCGATTACCGCTCTACCGGCCATGGCCCGGGCGCGGGAGTTGAGGTTTCACAATGACAATCTCGATGCCAATCGCGAATGGCGCCAGGCCAGCGCAAACTTTACCTATCCAGACTGGCTGGCAGCAGCCATAGTCGCCGGCCAGTGGCAGTGGCACAGCAAAGCGATTGCCAGCCTCGGACGCGCCCAATACTGGGATGATGTGGAGCTGCGCTTCCCCCTAGCCTTTGCCGATGCGATCAATGACGCGGCACAGGCCAATCAATTAGACAGCCCCTTACTTTTTGCCCTGGCGCGTCAAGAGAGCGCCTTTGATGCCTCAGCCACCTCTCCTGCCGGAGCCCGAGGACTAATGCAGCTAATGCCTGCCACGGCCAAGAGCACGGCGCGAAAATACAAAATCCCCTATCGCAGAAAAACCGAGCTCTATGATCCGGAAACCAATATTGCCATTGCCAGCCGCTACTACAGCGAACTGCTTAAACGCTTTGATGGTAGTCGCATTCTCGCCAGCGCCGCTTATAATGCAGGCCCTACCAGAGTTGCACAGTGGCTCAATAAGAGCGATGGGACACTGCCATTCGATATTTGGATGGAAGTGATTCCCTATAAAGAAACCCGTGCCTATGTGCGCAACATTTTGATGTATTCGATTATCTATTCCCGAGAAATGGGTCAACAGCGACCGCTGCTGATGCGCGATGAATTTTACAGGCTGTTGTAATTATGTTGATCGATATAGGCGTTAACTTCTCCAACTCACGCTTTGACAGTGATCGCCCTGAGGTTCTTCAACGGGCCCGGGACGCAGGGGTCGAAAAACTGATTCTAACCGGCACCTCAGTGACCGAGAGTGAAGCGGTTGTGAAACTCTGCCGCGAGTTTGGTGAGAGCTTTCCAGACATGCTCTATGCCACAGTTGGTATTCATCCCCACGACGCTAAGGCTTTAAATAAAGACTCTATAGGCACACTGAAAGCTCTGGCGGACGAAAAGTATGTGGTCGCCATCGGTGAAATGGGGCTGGATTTTAACCGTAATTTTTCCACCCCAGCGCAGCAGGAAAAAGCCTTCGAGGCACAGCTTGAACTGGCCGCAGAATTAAAGCTGCCGGTATTTCTCCACGAGCGCGATGCCGCCGATCGACAGCTACAAATACTGCGAACTTACAGAGATCACTTAGTTGATGCCGTAACACACTGCTTTACAGGCACAAGAGAGGCCCTCTACGGCTACTTAGATCTAGATATGCATATTGGCATCACTGGATGGGTTTGCGACGACAAGCGTGGCACAGAGCTTCAGGGGCTGGTGGCTGATATTCCGTTGCAGCGCCTAATGGTGGAAACCGATGCCCCCTACCTGATACCCAAAACAATGCCGGAGCCGCCGAAGGGCAAACGCAATGAACCGGCGTTTTTACCCTGGGTAATAAGCAAGATAGCGGAACAGAGAAATGAGTCTGCTGAAGAACTTGCCCAGCAGACCAGTGACAATAGCCTTAGATTTTTTCGACTGGGGTAAGCGGGTCGCCTACCGCGATAACACCATTGCCACGAATCTGTGCACGCAACCCCCCTTTGCCCACGAGCTCAGGCAGGATACTCACGGCTAGACGACGCTGGAGACTGGCGCAGGGTTCACAGAGCTGCACACCATAGAAGCTAACATTGTTAATGGTGAAGGTTTTGCCCACCAGATCATTGAGACGAATACCCTGAGTCACCAGATTACGGCGGAAGTCACTCTCGTGAAAACTGTGACCTTCCTGTTGATTAAAGGATTCAATCACTTCGGATTCAATCAGGGTAATTTCCCAGTCTGGCTGACCTTTGTAATTAGATCGGTTCTTGCCTGTCTGAGTAAAGTAACGATCCCCTTCGATGCCCTTTCCCGCCCGCAATGAAACCTTTTGATGGCCCATCACGCCAGCACCTTTGGTCGGCGCCACATAGATACCGAGAATATTACCCACTGTCATTCGAATTCCTTAATCTTCAAAAAAGCTTTTGTACATGCTGTTTTTTGGCTTACTAAACACCCTGCGAACCATGGGTTCAAAAACACTCAATTCTAATTTGGGCATCTCTGGATCAAAAGAGGGGTCATCGTACTTGGCAATAAATCTTGCGGTGCGCTTAAAG
>CAJQJT010000316.1 GCA_905478725.1 uncultured Pseudomonadales bacterium | reverse complement strand
CTTTATATCTCAGTAGCTCAGTAGCTGAGCCCACCCTGTAGGGCAATCCCTGCTCTATAAAAAGCTCATTCGTGATTCTCGTGGGATTAATCGAAGCACCGTTATAGGAAGCACCAAAGTTACGATATTTTTTGTTTATGCCTAGCGCTAAATCGCCTATGCTTGGCGAAATTTATTATCCCGCCAGAGACAAAATAGCATGCGCGCCGATACCACAGATCAAGTAACAACCTCATCACAACTGATCACCCTCGGCTGGCGTGAATGGGTCAGCCTGCCAGACTTGGGAATTTCATCGATCAAATCAAAGGTCGATACCGGCGCGCGAACCTCCGCTCTGCATGCCTATTTTGTTGAGCCCTATGAAGTCAATGGTCAACAGCGTGTCAGGTTTGGGATTCACCCCAATCAAAATGACAGTGAAACCGACGTTATCTGTGACGCTGCAGTGTTAGAAGAGCGTACAATCACCGATTCCGGAGGCCATGCAGAAAGCCGCTTTGTGATTGAAACCACAGTGATTATTGGCGACCTACAGCGAATGGTCGAGATCACCCTAACCAATCGCGACACCATGAAGTTTCGTTTATTACTCGGCCGCACTGCATTGAACCACTTACATTGCGTCAACCCGGCAGCATCCTATCTCCTCGGCAAACCTTAAGCCTGAGTTTTTGCCTGGTCGTCCAGACGCATAATCTCACCCATAACTAAATTCAGGAAACGCTATGAAAATTGCCATTTTATCTAGGAATTCAAAGCTCTACTCCACCAGCCGCTTGGTGGAGGCCGCTAAAGAACGGAATCACGAGGTCCGAGTGATTGACCATATTCGCTGTTTTATGGATATGGGAACAGATAACCCCTCGATACATTTCAAAAGTGAGGAATTCAATCCTGGTGATTTTGATGCGGTGATCCCTCGTATCGGCGCCTCAGTAACCTTTTATGGCACTTCCGTGGTGCGTCAATTTGAAATGATGGGCACCTACTGTGTCAATGAGTCGGTTGCTATTTCCCGCTCTCGGGACAAGCTGCGCTCGATTCAGTTATTGTCACGCAAAGGAGTCGGTATACCGGTAACCGCCTTTGCCAATTCACCAGACGATGTCAAAGGCTTGATTCGCGAGGTCGGCGGCGCGCCGCTGGTTATTAAAGTGTTGGAAGGCACTCAGGGTATTGGTGTAGTACTTGCCGAGACCAAAAAAGCGGCAGAAAGTGTTATCGAAGCGTTTATGGGCGTAAAGAGCAATATCCTCATCCAAGAGTTTATTAAAGAGGCTGGAGGCAGCGACATTCGCTGCTTGGTGGTTGGCGGCAAAGTGATCGCAGCCATGCAAAGAACCGCCCCTGAAGGAGAGTTCCGCTCCAATCTCCACCGCGGTGGCTCAGCGCAACTGGTCAAACTAACACCGAGCGAGCGCGCCACAGCGATTAAGGCGGCCAAGATTATGGGGCTTAACGTCTGCGGAGTGGATTTATTGCGTTCCGCCAGAGGCCCCCTAGTCATGGAAGTCAATTCATCGCCGGGTCTAAAAGGGATAGAGGAAGCGACGGGCAAAGATGTTGCCGGAATGATTATTGACTTTATTGAGCAGAATGCCAAACCCAACAAGACCCGCACTCGGGGCAAAGGTTAAACACTAGCCCTATGGCAACTAAAAATAAACCAGTGACTATTAATGGAGTCACCATACAGCCTGGGGAACGACGGGTTATTGAGCTGCCGATCGGCAAGCTTTATACCCATATAGACGTCAATATTCCACTGCAGGTCATTTGCGGAAAAACCAGTGGCCCAACGCTGTTTATCAGCGCTGCCATTCACGGTGATGAGCTCAATGGCATTGAGATTGCGCGGCGTCTGCTTACCACCAGTGCACTAAAGCGCTTGCGCGGCACATTGATCGTCATTCCCGTGGTCAATATATTTGGCATTATTCAGCACTCTCGTTACCTGCCGGACAGACGTGACCTCAACCGCTCCTTTCCAGGGTCGACAAGGGGATCCCTAGCTGCAAGGCTAGCGCATATATTTCTACAGGAAGTTGTGCAGCAGTGCGACTATGGCATCGACCTGCATACAGGCGCTATACATCGCTCCAACCTGCCGCAAATCCGTGCCAATCTGGACGACACCGAGACCAAAGAATTGGCCGACGCTTTTTCAGTTCCCGTATTGCTTAACGCGAACTTGCGCGATGGCTCACTGCGTCAAGCAGCAGCGGAACACGGGGTCAAAGTACTGCTCTATGAAGCGGGCGAAGCACTGCGTTTTGATGAACTGTCGATTCGCGCAGGCGTCCGCGGTATCTTATCAGTGATGCGTAAACTCGCCATGCTGCCCGCAGCGAAAAAACAAACCAAACGCCAGGAACCCTTTGTTGCTCGTTCAAGCAGTTGGGAGCGTGCACCCCAGAGCGGCATACTGCGCTCGCTGACCGCCCTAGGTTCAAGAGTGAAAGCCGGCGATGTCCTGGGCGTTATCTCAGACCCCTCTGACCTGTTCGACCCAACGGAATATCCGGTGATCGCACAGTATGGCGGCCTGGTGATCGGTCGCAGTAATATTCCTCTGGTCAATGAAGGGGATGCGCTGTTTCATATAGCCCGCTTTGAAGATATTAAAGAGGCCGCGGCGTCAGTTGAATTTTTTCAGGCCGGCGCAGACAATTCACCCAACCCCATATTCGACGATCAGATGCTTACTTAAGTGACAGGCGCTCAAAGCGCCTGTTTACAAACCTTAATCAACGCCTCAACACAGTCAATACGAGTGTAATTAGGTCGGATAATAAACGACAGGCTGCGATGGGGACTGGGTTCATTAAGATGCACTGCCGTGAGCTGATCACTTTGGCGAGTAAGTTGCTCCAGAGCCATCTCTGGAATCAGGGTGGTTCCCAAATTACCCAACACCATCTGCACTAATGTATGCAGGCTGGTGGCTCCAAAACCATGATTAGCTGTCTGCTCGGGAAAATGACAGGCGGCGAGAATATGATCTTTGAGGCAGTGGCCTTCACTGAGTAGCATCAGTCGGCTATCGATTAACTCATTGCTAGTAATTTCAGTTTGATTGGTGTGCTTTTCCCCTTTCAGAGCGATCCAGTAAAAGTCTTCCTGCCCAAACTCTAAACTCAGCAACCCATCACAGGGAAAAGGCATTGCCAGCACGGCAGTATCGATCTCTCCCCGTTTGACCATATCAACCAAGACATGAGACTGCTCCTCGACAATAGTCAGCTGTGCCCCTGGGTGGAGCTTATTGAGCAGGGGAAAGAGTTTCGGTAAAAGATAAGGTGCAATAGTCGGAATCACCCCCACAGTGATGGGAAAGCTCAGAGGCAACTGCTGGTTATCGGCTAACTGCTGCAACTCCTTGACCTGAGATATTATGCTTCGAGCCCGATCAAGTATTTCCCGCCCGGTCGGCGTCACTAACACTTTTTTATTGTCGCGCTCAAATATCTGCAGCCCCAATTGCCTCTCCAGCTCACTCAGCGCCGTGCTCAGTGCCGACTGACTAATATTGCAATCAGCAGCCGCTTTTTTGAAGTGCAAGGTGCGCTCCACCGCCAGAGCATAGGAAAGTTGTTTAGTCGAAATCATGGAAATATCACCCAAATTGGCCATGCTATAGAAGATTATTTGTAATGAGCCTAATGTAATCTATTAAATAGAACATAACAATACAAACAATCTACTTTACCGAACTAAGCGATCGCCTTATATTGAGCGCAGAGTTTAGGCAACAGCGCTGGTAAGAGATTTACTAGCCACTAACTCAAAAACACTAACCCCAACAAGGAGCCCACCATGGCACTTATTAACACCCAAGTTAAACCCTTCAATGCATCTGCTTTTAAAGCAGGCGAGTTTGTTGAAGTCTCAGAAAAAGATATTGCTGGCAAGTGGTCGATATTTTTCTTTTACCCAGCCGACTTTACCTTTGTCTGTCCAACTGAGCTTGGCGATGTTGCTGATCACTATGCAGAACTGCAGTCACGTGGTGTGGAAGTTTACTCAGTCTCTACTGATACTCACTTTACGCACAAAGCATGGCACGACTCTTCAGAGACTATCGGCAAGATCCAATACACCATGATTGGCGATCCAACTGGTGAAATCTGTCGCAACTTTGATGTTATGCGTGAAGGTCAAGGCCTTGCAGATCGTGGCACTTTCGTTGTAGATCCAGACGGCATCATTCAGGCAATGGAAATCACTGCTGAAGGTATTGGTCGTGATGCCCAAGACCTGCTGCGCAAGGTTAAAGCGGCTCAGTATGTTGCTGCTCACCCAGGTGAAGTATGTCCAGCGGCATGGAAAGAAGGCGAAGCCACACTGGC
>CAJQJT010000315.1 GCA_905478725.1 uncultured Pseudomonadales bacterium | reverse complement strand
TAAGCTAGGTTTTCATCAAGTTGAGGTGACTGACTATGCTTAAAACAATTAGCAATTTCGATGTCATTGGGTTTTTGTGGTTTAACCGACTACAGACCTCAGGGCCAGTACGAGGTGTTTTTAAAGCCATTTCCCACACTGGCGATGGCCATCTTTATATTGCTCTGGCCATAGCTGCGCTGCTTTCACAGAGTGACCAAAACCTGTTGTGGGCGCAAGCTGTGTTGCTGGCTTTTGTTTTTGAACTGCCCTGCTTTATGTTACTCAAAGCATTTTTCAAACGAGAGCGACCATTTAATAAATTACCCTCGTGCATACGCGCAGTGCAGCCCTCTGATGAATTTAGCATGCCTTCTGGTCATACGGCGGCAGCATTTTTAGTGGCCAGTTTGCTTGTCCAGTTTTATGGGGATGTGGCGTTAATAGCCTATTTCTGGGCTGGTCTGATTGGTCTCTCTCGAGTGGTGCTGGGCGTACACTATCCAACAGATATTGCCGTTGGTGCCATACTTGGTTTGAGTGCAGCGTCTATTGCAACCGCTATCCTTTTGTAAGGCAAGTTCATGAAAATTCTTTACGGTGTCCAGGGCACCGGTAATGGTCATCTGTCCAGAACCAGAGCTCTCTTACCGTCGCTCCAGCGGCCAGGTGTTGAAATCGACTTTGTGTTTTCTGGTCGCAAGCAAGAAGATTTTTTTGATATGGGGGATTTTGCAGACTTCACTGTGCTGCAAGGACTGACGTTAATATTTGAACGCGGGCGTATGCAGATCGGCAAAACAATTCTCGGCAATAATATTTTCCGGCTGATCAAAGATATCCGTCAGCTAGACCTGTCTGGGTACGATCTGGTTATTTCAGATTTTGAGGCTATTACCGCCTGGGCAGCAAGACTTCAGGAGGTTCCCTGTATTGCAGTCAGCCACCAATGTGCTTTTTATCAAAACGTTCCCAGGGTCAAAGGGCATTTGGCCTCGCAGCTATTGATGAAATTTTTTGCTCCAAGCAAAACCTCCGTTGGCTTTCACTACCATCACTTTGATCAACCCGTGCTACCCCCTTTGATAGGGCCCCACGCAGCAGGAAAACTTCTTAAAAAGAAGATCGTTGTCTATATGGGCTTTGAAGATCTCAATGACATTATTGCCTTTGTGGAGCCATTTACCGACTATGAGTTTGACATTTTTGCCAAGGTAGAAAACGTGCAACACCTCGGCCATATCAAGGTTAATCCTCTATCCCACACGGTCTTTCATGAGCAACTTATGGACTGTTCGGGCGTGATTAGCAACGCTGGATTCGAACTTTCCAGCGAGGCCCTGAGTTACGGTAAAAAATTACTCGTCAAGCCATTGGCGGGACAGTATGAACAGCTGTGTAATGTTTTAGCCCTTGAAAAAATGGGCCGTGCCACTGCTATGGACTGTCTTGATCAGGGTATTCTGAAGCGATGGCTGCAGCAAGATTCGGAACCGGCGTTGAATTACCCGCCAGTGGCAGAACCATTGGCGGACTGGATCCTAAATCCAAATCGACCAAGCCTGGCGACTCTGGCCAGACAGGTCTGGGGCTCCAGATAAGACGGGCCTTCTCCCGACACTTTTTCTCGACGCCCGGAAGTAAATCGTCTTTGTAACTGTCAGCTCGCTATAAATCAATAGCTTACGTCTGCCCGACTATTCCCACTCAATCGTCGCCGGCGGCTTGCTCGACACATCATAGGCTACTCGAGACACATCGGATATTTCATTGATAATACGATTGGAGACTTTCTCCAGCAACTCATAGGGAAGGTGCGCCCAGCGCGCAGTCATGAAGTCGATAGTTTCAACGGCGCGCAACGCAATAACCCACTCATAACGCCGTGCATCGCCGACGACACCGACGGATTTAACCGGAAGGAATACCGCGAACGCCTGACTGGTTTTTTGGTACCAGCCAAAATTGTGCAACTCTTCAATGAAGATTGCGTCGGCTTCACGGAGAATGGCGCAGTACTCGCGTTTCACTTCACCGAGGATACGCACACCGAGGCCGGGGCCAGGGAATGGATGACGGTAGACCATATCGTAGGGCAGGCCCAGCTCGACACCGATCTTGCGCACTTCGTCTTTAAACAGTTCGCGCAGTGGCTCAACCAACTTTAGGGCCATGTGATCTGGCAGCCCGCCGACATTGTGATGAGATTTAATGACATGGGCTTTGCCGGTTTTTGAGGCGGCGGATTCAATCACGTCGGGGTAGATCGTACCCTGAGCGAGGAATTTCACATTGTTTATTTTACGAGACTCTTCATCAAAGATTTCGATAAAGGTGTTGCCGATGACTTTGCGTTTTTTCTCTGGGTCACTGACTCCGGCTAGGCCGTCTAAAAACTGGTCTTGAGCATTGGCGCGAATGACTTTGACGCCCATGTTTTTGGCGAACATTTCCATGACCATATCGCCTTCGTTTTTGCGCAACAGGCCGTTGTCGACAAATACACAGGTGAGCTGGCTGCCAATGGCTTTGTGCAGCAGTGCCGCGACTACTGAGGAGTCGACGCCACCGGAGAGGCCCAAGAGTA
>CAJQJT010000314.1 GCA_905478725.1 uncultured Pseudomonadales bacterium | reverse complement strand
ACGGCGTCGGGAGTGATTTTTTTAACCCTTGAGGATGAAACCGGGAATAGCAATATAGTAGTCTGGACAACAGTTCAGGAGCGCTGTCGCGAAGCCTTATTGAAAGGCAGTCTGCTAATGGTTAAAGGCGTGGTGGAGACAGATGGCAATGTGGTCCATGTGATTGCTCAGGAGCTGACTGATTGCAGCTCTCTTATGGCAGAGCTCTAGATTAAAAGCTCTAGATTAAAAGCTCTAAATTAAAAGCTTTAGATTAAAAGCTCTAGATTAAGAGCTTTTAATAAAAAACCTAGACTAAGAAGCCTCAGACAAAACCTTATAAGCTGCAATAACCGTCTCTGGTGCCTGCACCAACTCAACCAAGACACCTTCGGCCGAGAGGGGGAATTCTTCATTGGCCACGGGATGAACAAAACACACATCGTGCCCTGCCGCACCTTTGCGAATACCACCAGGAGTAAAGCGCAGACCCTGTTCAGTGAGCCAATCCACGGCCGACGCCAGATCATCAACCCAGAGTCCCACATGATTCAGTGCCGGCTTATCCACCCGCGGTCGTCGCTCAGTATCCAGAGGCTGCATCAAATCCACTTCCACGGCAAAGGCACCGGCACCCATCTCACAGATATCTTCATCGACATTTTCAGATTCACTGACAAAGGTATCGCGATATTTTAACCCCAACAAGTCGACCCAGAAACCGCGCAACTTAGCTTTGCTGGCGCCACCGACGGCGATCTGCTGAATACCTAAAATGGAAAACGGGCGTGCCTTGGACAAAATTTTCTCTCCTTATATTACTGGTTACTAAAAACCGTATATTACGCGCTATAAATTAAGCGCCAAACGCTTTCTTAAAAGCATCCAAAAATGACGCCAACATATCTGCTGGCAAATCATTGATTCCCGCAGCAGCCTCACGACCACCACCTGTAGCAAATTGCATACAGAGTGCCGCAGCACCCTTCTTATTATTCAGTGGCGCGCGCACGCTAACCAAATAGTTGCCGTTAGGCTTAACCGTCAGTACCGCATGACCACGGTCTGGATTATCATTGGCCAGCTGATTGCTATAGACCCCACTGACGCGACGACCCCAGGGTTCGTTAGGTAGCACAAAGGCAGCAATCGCATCCGTAGCCACTAGGGCAATCGTCGACTGTGCCGCTTCAATATCCTGCTGATAGCCCTGCTCAAGCTTTTGAAAGTTCTCAGTGTTGTCGCTGACAAAATCGAAGGGGCTGCGGTACTGACTGAGCACAGCATAGAGTTCATCCGGTGCAAAGTGCAGTTCTTCGACGCTGGCGCCATAACCATTGTAGTTGATATAAATACCAAGATTTTCCAGCAACGCCGCTTTCTCAGCCGACAAGTTCAAATTCTTAAGTAACCCTGCCGCCGTGTGTTTGAGGTTATCACCAAAGGTACCCACTACCGCCCACTCGCGATAGGCGCCACGGAGATAATGGTTAATCAGTACTGATGTACAGACATCCGGGGCTTCATTGATTAACGACTTAAGCGATGCAGAGGCTGGAACCGAACCGGCAAAATGGTGGTCGACATAGAATACCTGAGCCCCCACATCCAGGGCCCGATTTAAACCTTCGCGGTTTTTATCCAGCGAGATATCCAGCACTGTAATACGGTCATCGGCCTCGGGGTAAACCCGGTTTAACAGGTCAATTTCCCGCTTCACGCCGGTGACTAACTGAGCCTCGCGGGGTTCCGCAAAACGCAGCTGTAGCAGTGCGCAAATACCATCCGCATCACCATTAAAGACATCGTAGTCGGCCATCTATTCCTCTTTATACTGATTAAATTACTCTTGGCAGTATAGCGGCTCAGCGCAGCTATTGGCCGTATTGCTGGTAAAGATTATCAATTGCGGCATTAAAGCCCGCCATGGTTTGGTCAATTATTTCCTGAGCACTGAGCACTTTGTTTATGCGACCACCCACCTGTCCCTGCAGCGGAATCGCCGCCTCCATGTCACCGCCGAAATACAGCGCCTGCAAATTGGCCATATGCTCCATGATATTAAACTTGCCCAGAGGCTCGAGACCCGCAGTCAATTCAGTCTTCAGTGCCCGCAGTGCTGGACGACCCTGCTGATTCAAAAATACCGTATCGGTTTCCCGAGAGTTCACAATAGCCTCTTTCCAATTGCTGTGCACCGGCGACTCGGCACAGGAGAGCATTCGCGTACCCATCTGCACGCCCTCAGCACCCAGAGCAAAGGCCGCGGCCATAGAAGGCCCATCGGCAATACCGCCAGCGGCGATAATCGGGACATTGCACTGGGAGCGAATCAACGGCAACAGCACCATAGTGGAGACTGGGCTGGGGTTTTTAAAACCACCGCCCTCGCCCCCTTCTACGACTAAACCATCAACACCTGCGTCCAGGGCCTTAAGTGCCATCTCTAAGGTCGGCACCACATGAAAGACAGTAATCCCAGCCGCTTGAAAATCTTTGGTGCAGACATTGGGACTGCCGGAAGAAGTGGTGACAAACTTGATTCCCTGCTCCACCACAAAGTCGATAATATTACTGTCGCGCACATAGGACAACGCCACGTTCATACCGAAGGGCTTGTCGGTCAGTTCGCGCATCTTTGCCACTTCTAGCTTGATATTGTCCAGTTCACCGGAGCTGGTTTCGATCACGCCCAAACCACCGGCATTGCTCACCGCAGCCGCCAGCTGTGAACGTGCGATCCAGCCCATAGGGGCTTGAATGATTGGGTATTGGGTACCGGTTAATTGGGTAATGCGATTGGAAAAGGTCATTTAGGTACTCTTTATTGTTATTCTTTACGAGCTATTTTTTATGAGTTATTTTTTAAGAGCTATTTTTTAAGAGCTATTTTTTAAGAGCTATTTTTTAATAATGCTTATAAGTTATTGGACGGCAGTCAGATCTTCAATAATCCCCTGTTCGATGCGGTCTAGGCGATCCTGGCCGAACACTTTAGTCTGGCCATAAACTACGCTGGGT
>CAJQJT010000313.1 GCA_905478725.1 uncultured Pseudomonadales bacterium | reverse complement strand
GCCCGCTCGCTCACTCGCTCGCGCTGCGCTCGCTCTGTTGAAGAGGCGGACATCTGCATCGCCAACCCGGATAGCTGCAGCAAGCTGCACAGGTTGATCTCCAGGCGCCACTGTCGGTTGGTGGTGTCGGTCGAGGTCGGCAAGGAGGGGGACTTTCAGCCTCAGACGCGCCGCTGATGGCTGCGAATAGTTCGGCGCCGAGGGGCTCTGACGGACTGACATAGTCAGTCACTGCTTTGGGTGCAGGGCGCTGCTCAGCGTTTGCTTGCGGCCAACTGGCCAGGGCGCGGATGCCCGGCGGTACCATGCTCGGAATAACGTTGCGCAGATCCACCTCCTGACCTGGGTAGAGTGACGAGTAGCGGTCGACAAGATTAGCCAGCTCTCTCACATTGCCGGGCCAGCTGTAATCTAAAAATAGCTGCATGGAAGTAGGATGTAATCTAATGGGTTTTTTACCATCTACGATATGCTGTCTGGCAAAATACTCAAACAATACCGGCACGTCGTCCACTCGCTCACCGAGAGTTTTAATCTCGATTGGCATAACATTGAGTCGATAGTAAAGATCTTCACGGAACAGTGATTTCTCCATCAAACCGACAATATCTTTATGCGTTGCGGCTAACACTCGCACATCAATCGGTATCGACAGCAGTGAGCCGACGGGATCAATCTGACGCTCTTGAAGTACGCGCAGTAACTTTACCTGCAGATCGATGGGCATATCGCCAATCTCATCTAAAAACAAAGTGCCTTTATTGGCCAGCTCAAAGCGCCCTTTGCGATCCGCAATAGCGCCGGTGAATGAACCTTTACGGTGGCCAAATAATTCACTTTCAAGAAGATCTCTGGGAATAGCGCCACAGTTAACCGGTATAAATGGGCCCCCAGCGCGACTTGATGAATCGTGTAATGCGCGTGCAACAAGTTCTTTGCCGGTGCCGCTGTCACCGAGAATCAATACCGTGGACTCGCTCGGCCCGACCATTTCGATAAGCGTACGCAACTCTTCGATGGCAATGCTCTGGCCGATAATTTTTTGCGAACTGGTCAAAAAATAGTTTCTCGTCTCTGTGCAGCAGCTTAATTCAAGTTTGTTTTTAAGCCTCTGAGCTCAGCTTAAAACAGTCGTAATCTGGAAACTGTAACCAATCTTGGCGCCGCGGCCAAGTCACAGGTATCCGTGAGGCAAACTTCTTCGGGGGACTATTGTAACTAAATACGCTGCATATACAGCATTTATAACCATTCCATCCAAATCAGCTACGTTTTGGCGCTGTCTTATCGCTGGTAGCGCGGAATCTTTGACCGCACAGCCTCTACTGGATAAGCTGTCCTCCGATGGTTGACTAAGAATTATTTGGGGAGTATCAGTTTCATGCGCAAAGTACGTGATGCTTTGATTGAAGTGATAATTATTATTTTGATCGGCGGGCTTATCGGTGGGGTGCTAGCTCTGGTCTCCAATCTGTTTGTCATCGGTGTGCAGTGGTTTGGTCAGCAGCGCGAAGCCAGCGACATGCTGTCAGTGACGCTTGCCGGCGAGACTGTCTCATTTTCTAGTGTGATATTTTTATGGGCTGCCGCAGCCGTGGTGGTGGTGCTCAAAACCGGACTCGGCATTGCGCGCTGGGCTGGCCCGGCAGACTCCATGTATGCCGCCCATCAGGTCAACGAGCCACTGGATATCAAGACCGGTCTAGCCTCGACTCTTGCTGCCTTTGCCTCAGCCAGCGGCGGCGGCTCTGTGGGCCAGTACGGACCAATTGTGCACTTTGGTGCAACCATGGGCATCTGGGTTAAGCGCTTTATTTCCAGTCGCCTATCCCATGAGATCTATCTCGGCTGCGGTGTTGCTGCAGCTATTTCTGCTGGTTTTAACGCGCCCATTGCCGGGGTTATTTTTGCCCATGAGGCAATCCTTAGACACTTCTCTGTAAGGGCCATTGCGCCCATCACTGTAGCGTCGGTGTCGGCAAGTGCGCTGGGAAATCAGTGGTTTCCCCATACCACCACCTTTGAAATTAGCTCTGTGCTACCACCCCTAGCGGAAGTAGTGCCGGTGTTGGTTATGCTGGCGCCGGCCTTTGCTCTGGTGGCGATATGCTTTATGGCTGCGCTGCGTTACTCAGCACAAACTGCCGCCAAAATGAATACTTCCCCGTTGCTATTGCCATTTATTGCGGCAACTATTTGTGGCTTGGTTGGGGTCTGGATTCCACAGATTCTCGGTCTCGGTATTTCTAGCATCAATGAAATGATTGCCGGCGAATTTACTCTATCACTGCTGCTAACAGTGCTAGTAGCCAAGCTCTTGATGACCGCGCTGTGTATTGGTTTTGGTTTATTTGGTGGGGTTTTTTCGCCCTCGCTGTTTATTGGTGTGGCCGCCGGCGCAGTGGCAGGCGAATTATTGATACTGTTTGGCTTTGCCGATATCGCTAGCATTATTAGTGTCGCCGGTATGGCGGCGGTGAGCTCTGCAGTAATTGGTGCGCCGGTGTCAGCAGTATTAATTATTCTTGAACTGACCCAGTCCTATGAATATGCAGTGGCAGCAATGATCGCAGTCATGGTTTGCAATCTGCTTACCAATCGCCTGTTTGGCAATTCATTTTTTGATCGACAGCTGCTCGATCGCGGAATTGATCTGCTCAAGGGACGCGAGGCCATTGCCCTCAATCAACAATCTGTTGGCCCCTTTGCCAGTCAGGACTATGTTCGCGCCGAACCCTCAGCCACTGGCTCTGAGTTGCGCGAGGAAATGCGTCAGCGGGGTCATACTGAAGCTTACATTATCAACGCTGACGGCCAGTTCTTTGGCAAGGTTTCTATTTATGAAGTGATCGAAGCTGCCGATAATAGTATTAGTGATTTTGTCGATACGCGGCCGCTCACGCTGTATATAAATGAGAGCCTCGCCGAGGCGATGGAGAAGGTCAGCCAGTTTGTCGGTGAAAGTCTGCCGATTGTTGATCGGGCAACCGGCGAGTTGCAGGGTAGCTTGGCGGAAGGCGAGCTGTTCCAAGCGGTAATCGATGTGCAGAACCAAGCCCGCGGTCTTGAGCGGGCGTAATTAACAGTTTAAATTTAAGCCTCTCAGTCTGAGTGGCCACCGAGATAAAAACACTTATGAAACACATACAACGTGCCATTTTATGTCTTGCACTGATCAGCGGTTCTGCTCTCGGTGGGCCTTTTGAGGCAGGTCTTAGCGCCCTTGATCGGGAACACTATGCTACGGCAATGAGAGCTTGGCTTAAGCTGGCTAATGAGGGCGCAGCAGAGGCACAAAACAATATTGGCCATCTCTATGAGCAAGGGTTTGGTGTTTCACAGAATTATACGGAGGCTATGAACTGGTACCGCAAAGCCGCAGATCAGGGCCTAGCCGAAGCCCAACACAATATGGGCATGCTCTATTACCACGGTTATGGCGTGGCTGAGAATCAGCGGACTGCAGCGAGCTGGTTTAAGCGCGCAGCATTGCAGGATCTGGTGGATGCAGAATATATGCTCGGGCTGGCCTATCACGAGGGCAAAGGTGTTGAGTTGAATTATCAGCTGGCTAAACACTGGTTTAAAAAAGGGGCGCTAAAGGCCTATGGCAACGCACAGTTTATGTATGCCTTTATGTTGCAGGCTGGTGCAGCTGAAAAATCGAAACCGTTTGAAGCGCTGATTTGGAGCGAAGTGGCAAGACTTAATGGTCAGCCGTCGACATCAGATATAGCGGACATCGCCAAACTCAAATTAGAAGATGAGCAGATTGTCGAGGCCGAGAAGCTAGCTCTGCGCTGTGTCGAAAGCGGTTATGCAGATTGTCCTTAATCAGTAACCGTAAATGAAATAAATAAAACTGCCTTAAACGCCATTTAACGCTAAAGAAATCAGACTAGATCCCGATTCTATTATTAAGTCTAAAGAAATAGTCGATCGGAGATCTCTAGCATGGCCTTAAATAGCAAAGCGCTCAACGCATACCACAACGTGCACATTGCATCCGCAGTTCCCTATGCCGACGGTGTTCAGCTTATTCAAATGTTGTTTGATGGTTTAGTCGATGCCCTAGCGTCTGCTGAAGGTGAGATCGAACGTAAAAATATTCAACAAAAATGCCGCGCCTTAAATCGCGCCACTAGTATCCTCTATGGCCTGCAAGATTCTCTGGACTTTAAAAAGGGATCCGATCTGGCGCGCAACCTCAGCGACTTATATGATTATATGATTCGCCGGGTGATGTTTGCCAATCTCCATAACGACGTCAATGCGCTTCACGAAGTGAAAGGCCTGATCAGCGAGATACGCAGCGCATGGTCGCTGTTGCCTTCGCTGTTAAAGGAACAGCCGATCGCCATGGCATCTTAAAAGGGGCTTTTGAAAATAGCTGTTTAAGAATGGCGCCTAAAAATACCTCTTGAAGGTTAGTTCTTTCAGCCCCGACTTCAAGCACCACTCTGGCAAAATCCCATCTTGTATTTTGGCAGCCGCATTCTGCTCAGCTCTCGTTTCTAACCGCTTTATTGACCTTTAGCTTTGACTTTAAATCTCATAATTGTGCTTGTATATCAGTACCTGTGAGCTTGACAGTTCCCTTGCGCACATGGCATAACTGCCCGCAGTTAAAAATTTATTTAACATGTTAATGCCAAGAAAAGCGCGATAGGGGCAGATAAAAATGATGCTGAGCCAGCAGAGGGTTATGTCAATCCTCAACAAGAGCAATGACGGTGACCGAACTAGTCGCAACTGTGATCTGTTCCTGTCGATACTGATTGTGCTTAATTTAATTGCCGTGTGTCTCGAATCGGTTGAGAGCTTCAATAGCCTTTACAGAACGCAACTGGTTATTTTTGAAGCTATTTCGGTGACTATTTTTTTAGTCGAATACTGCCTGCGTATCTGGTCTGTTGCTGCAGACGAAGATAACAAGTCCACCACGGCAAGTGGACGTCGGTTTGGTTACCTGTTTAGTTTTACCGGGATTATTGATTTGCTGGCGATCCTGCCCAGCGTGTTGCCCCTGGTAATGGGTGGTGTCGATTTGCGCTGGCTTCGGGTACTGCGCCTAGTGCGTCTGCTAAAGATTTCACATTATTCTTCGGCTCTTGAAGATCTATTTTCTGCTATCTACCAAGAACGTCGTTCATTTTTTGCAGCCCTGTATCTGATGGGTATTGCGCTGTTTTTGTCTAGCTCACTGATGTATCTCGCCGAGTACGACGCTCAACCTGAGAAATTTGCC
>CAJQJT010000312.1 GCA_905478725.1 uncultured Pseudomonadales bacterium | reverse complement strand
TCAAGGGCTTCTACTCGCTGTAGACCACCGGCCTGGCTATTGGTGGCTTGAACTTGCAACCATAGGTTCATCACCAGTGTTTCATCGCGATACTGCTCTTCAAACTGTTGAAGTGCTTTTGCCGCCTCTTGCTCAGCGGCTGGACAGTTAACCAAGCAAGCCAGTGCTGTGGCTTTGTCGGTCATATTGTCAGCTTGATCAAACTGCTGAGCGGCCAAATCAACGCCCACCTGATCAACCAACATCAGATAGCTAAGAGCAATATTTTTCAATGCTCGACGACCGATCTGTGAGGCGTCTGGGGCGTAGTCTTGCTTGATGTTATGACGCTGATACACCGACTGGAACTGCTCACTGAGGGCATTACCCAGTGACTGACGGACAAATACTCGTGCGCTGTGGATAGCCTCTGCATAGATCACGGCAGCCTCTTCATGGAGCTGGGCTTCGCTAGGCAGTTGCAGCATTAGCTCGACCATGGCGGGATCTAAATCAGGATCGCTGAGTAGTGCTTTGTAGGCATCCACAAGTTGCTGATCCATTTTCAACGGGCGGTCTTGGTGGCTGTCGGCGGTGAGCTTTTTCAGTAGGTCAAAGCTTAGTGCCTGCCCTGCATCCCAACGGTTAAAACCGTCGCTGTCGTGAGACATAAGGTGAATAAGCTGATCTTTGCTGTAGGCGTAATCAAGTTTTACTGGAGCGGATAAGCCGCGCAGTAATGAGGGCACTGGTGCTTCATTAATGTTTTCAATGACTAGCTGCTGATGGGTTTGACTGACTTCATAGACAATTTCAGTGTCGCCATTACCGTTCAGTGGCAGATCTCCCGACGCGCCCACAAGACCTAGTCTTACTGGCATCACAAAAGGTTGTTTCTGAGGCTGTCCCGGCGTTGCTGGGCAGCTCTGGGCAAAGTCCAAAGTCATGGTGCGAGCGTCGGCGTCATAGTTTGAGCTGACGGCTAGCTGCGGTGTTCCTGACTGCTTGTACCAGCGGCGGAACTGAGTTAAATCGCGACCGCTGGCGTCTTCCATGGCTTTGACAAATTCTTCAATGGTGACTGCTTGACCGTCGTGACGATCAAAATACAGGTCACTGCCTTTACGGAAAGTTTCAGGCCCCAGCAGGGTGCGAATCATGCCGACAATCTCGGCGCCCTTCTCGTAGATGGTCAGAGTGTAGAAGTTATTGATCTCCATATAGGAGTCTGGCTGCACCGGGTGGGACATGGGACCGCCATCTTCGGCGAACTGATGGGTGCGCAGATGGATAACGTCTTCTATACGCTTCACCGTGGCTGAGTTCATGTCCGCGGAAAACTGCGAATCGCGGTAGACGGTAAAGCCTTCTTTGAGGCTCAGCTGGAACCAGTCGCGACAGGTGACACGGTTGCCAGACCAGTTATGGAAATACTCGTGGGCAACAATGGCTTCCACTCGCTGAAAGGCGGCGTCGGTGGTGGTTTTAGGATTGGCCAATACGGCGGAGGTGTTGAATATATTGAGGCCTTTGTTTTCCATTGCGCCCATATTGAAATCGTCCACGGCGACAATCATAAAGATACCCAGATCGTATTCGCGGCCATAGGTTTCTTCGTCCCAACGCATAGAATGCTTGAGGGAAACCATGGCGTGATCGCATTTATCCAGATCTTTCTCTTCGACAAATATCTGCAGCGCTACTTGGCGACCAGACATAGTGGTGAAGCTGTCTTCAACGCAGCTCAGAGTGCCCGCCACTAGGGCAAACAGATAAGCGGGCTTTTTAAAGGGGTCGTGCCAGGTGACAAAGTGACGGCCGCCATCCAGTTCGCCACGGGCTATGGGGTTACCATTGGAAAGCAACACTGGGTACTGGGCTTTATCGCCAATCACCTGAGTGGTGAATTCTGACATTACATCCGGGCGATCCAGGTAATAGGTAATATCGCGGAAACCTTCGGCTTCGCACTGGGTGCAATACATAGTCCGTGAGCGATAGAGGCCCATCATCGTGGTATTGTCTTGGGGCTTGATAAGCACTTCGGTGGTAACCACTGCGCTCTCGGCCAGACCGGGGATGGTTAACGACTCACTGTCACAGGTATAGGCGCCCTCTTCTAGAAGCTGACCATCCACTGACACAGACTGCAGATCCAGTCCTTCACTGCCGTGTAAAACGAGATCGGCATCTTGATCATCGCTGTTTGTATTACGCAGCAAAGACAATGTTGTGGTGACTTTGGTGTGGTGCTCGCCGAGATCAAAAACCAGATTGGTTTTCTTAATTTCAAAGGGCGAGACTTTATAGTCCTGGAGGTAAATCGTTTGTGGCAGTGCATCTTTCATCGTGACGGTCCCTGTAGTATTGCTTTATTGCTGTTTTCTTACTGTTCTCTTCGTGCGCGCTCAAGCGGCAGCAGTAAATTGAACGTTGTAAGCGGTAAATTTGCGGATATTAATCACCCCTGTATCAAGAATCAGATACTGACCTTTGATACCCAACAAGACCCCTTCCACTAAAGGCTGTTTGTCGAGGTTAAAACTTTTCACTTTTTCCGGCCATTGGCTCACCGGGAAATCAATGGTTGTGATGTTCTCACTGTATAGCCGCTGTAGCGCTTGCAGGCCATATTCTTCTTCGAGCATTTCGAGGCCCTCTTCCGACTTAGCCATCAATTCATCTCTGATCGCGGCTAAGTCCACATCCTCTGCATTACCCTTGAGCATTTTCTGCCAGTGGGTTTTATCGCCGACGTGCTCACGCAGGCAGTCTTCAATTAAGCCTGCCTGATAGCGTGTTTGGACACGAAAGATGGGCAGCCCCTGAGTCGCGCCCTGATCAATCCAGCGGGTTGGCAACTGAGTTCCACGAGTAATACCGACCTTTACGCCTGAAGAGTTAGCCAGATAGACAAAGTGATCGGTGAAACAAAACTTTTCACCCCACTCTGGATCACGACAGGTGCCGTGGTGAAAGTGGCATTTTTCCGGGCTCATAATGCAGGTGTCGCACTGGGGCAATTTGGTGAAGCAGGGGTAACAGTAACCCTGGCTAAAGCTCTTCTTCGAACGTCGCCCGCAATGGATGCAGTGAATATCACCGAGATGCTCGATGGAAACCGCACTACCGATTAAGGCATTCATACCGATTCGCTGATCATCTAAGGGCAGCTGATAGTCCACCTGACCATTTTCGCCCAGAGAGCTGTGCATCTTTTCAATATGCCCGGAAGCTTTTATCGACATGTTGGAGCCTTAATTAGTTTTTCCATTTCAATGGTTGTTCGTCTGGCGGCGGTGAACAGGCAGTGGTTTTGGGTGGCACGTAACCGGTGCGCTGCTCAGCGGGCTTGCGCTGGTCATAGGCGATAATAGCCTGCATACAAAGAGACTTTTGCTCATCGGTTAGGGCGCGGCCATCGGGCCACTTGCCCAATTCCACTGCCCTCTTCAAACTTTCGCAAATCTGCGGAGTGATGCTTTCCAGTAACTGGGATAAATCCATTGTCTATTTAAACCTCGTTTTTACAGTGCCGACCAAACCAAAAACTAAACCCAATAACATACCTACGATTAAACCGCTGAAGTGGGCTGCATTGGCGATACCAACACCCAATAAAAAATCTAATATACCGGTCATACAAAACAGCAGCCAAACCAGCATAAAGCCGATCAGCTCTTTGGGCAGCGCCAATATGGGATGAGGTGCGAGCAGATTGCGAATCCAGATATAACCGAGTAAGGCATAGATGACGCCGGACATGCCGCCAAAGGCCACTGAGCCCGTCCAGACAAACTGCCCCATATTGGAGATGACTGCGCTAACGACAACTAGCAGCAATAGATGTATGGGGCCCAGAAGCAATTCAATTCGTCCGCCGAGCAGTGATAACCATAGACCATTGAAGACAAAGTGCATGAGGCCAAAGTGGACAAAGATGGGGGTGATTAAACGCCAGAGTTCGCCTTCGGCAATACCACCAAAGACAAAGAATTGAGGAATCGGATAAAAGAAGCTGCCGACAAACCAACCGCAGAGGCTAGCGAAAAACAGCAGCGCAGTAGCTGGATGCTGCTGTGCTGCGGTGCGCCAGCGAGATCGGGCCGTTGGCTCTGCTTGTCTAGGGGGTTCAGGTGTTTCAGCTGTCATTGTTAGCCTTGGATTTGGCTCTATCGAGGCGACTGCCCCAACCGAGCTTTGAGCGACAGATGCTGTAGAAGTTGTGATCTTTCGGGTGAATCAAAATCACGCCATCGTGGTGTTTGCGAATGGTGATGATATCCCCGGGTTCACTAAGGTAATCATTGTGGCCATCACAGGTAATCAGCGGGTGTAACTCGTTGCGCGAGCTGACGCGGATTTCAATCTGTGAATTGCCGTGCAGCGCAATGGGGCGGCTATTCAATGTATGGGGATTTAACGGCACCACTACCATGGCGTCCAACTCTGGACAGAGCAGCGGACCACCGGCAGACAATGCATAAGCGGTTGAGCCTGTGGGGGTGGCGACAATCAGACCGTCGGAGCGCTGGCTGTAGACAAACTCGCCATCCACATAGAGCTCGAAGGCCATCATTCGAACCGACTGACCCGGATGTAGGACAATATCGTTTACCGCCAACCCTTCTGCGATCAACTTGCCATGACGTGTAATCGAGGTTTCGAGGATAAAACGATTGGTTTGTTTGTATTCTCCGGAGAGTACCGGCAGCACGCGCTCGGCAATTTCATCCGGAGAGATGTCGGTTAAGAACCCGAGGCGACCGCGGTTGATGCCGAGCAATGGAATTTTACTTGCCGCCATACTGCGGCTGGCGCTGAGCATACTGCCGTCACCGCCGACTATGATTCCGAGATCAACGGCCCCGGGGAATTGGTCTAGGGGCAGGATTTTATCCACTGGCCAGTCGACTAATTTGGCTGCGCGCTCTTCGTAGACAACCTCGCGGCCCTGACTTAGCAGGAAGGCTTCGAGCTTGTTGAGGGAGTCGCGTACCTCAGGTACGTCGAGACTTGCGAGCAAGCCTATGCGTTGAAAATGTTCCATATTACTGGGTATCCAAAATCTGGTCTGGGGATTATACAGAGTAGAGGGGTAATTCACTCTTTTTAAGGCATAATAAGTGGTGTTAGCTGATAGAGCAGAGTGACTAGGGAGACTGAGATCTCTCACATGCGTTCGAGATGACAGTGTTGGGTGACAGAGCCCCTTAGCTGTCACCTCGGCAGACCCTCTCAACTGTCATTCTGACAGAGCCTCTTGTTTGTCATTCCGACAGAGTCTCTTTTTTGTTATCTCGACAGAGCCTCGTTTTTGTCATTCCGACAGAGTCTCTTTTTTGTTATCTCGACGGAGCCTCGTTTTTGTCATCCCGACAGAGCCTCTTTTTTGTTATCTCGACAGAGTCTCGTTTTTGTCATTCCGACAGAGTCTCTTTTTTGTTAT
>CAJQJT010000311.1 GCA_905478725.1 uncultured Pseudomonadales bacterium | reverse complement strand
GGACGCCACACTTCAGGCGCAGTTAAATCTGCGTCGCGAAGAGCATCTCTACCGTACGCGTCTCAATGTCGCCTCGGGCTGCTCCTCGACTCTGTCGGTTGAGGGCCGTTCGTTAATCAATTTTTGTAGCAATGATTATCTGGGTCTTGCCAGTCATCCCGATATTGTTCAGGCCCTCAAACAGGCGGCGGACCTTTATGGCACCGGCAGTGGGGCATCCCATCTGGTTAGTGGTCATTCTGTAGTTCATCAAAAACTTGAAGAGCAGCTGGCTGAGTACACCGGTCGTCCGCGAGCGCTATTATTTTCTACCGGTTATATGGCTAATATTGGTGCGATTAACGCGCTGATTGGACGTCGTGATCTGGTGCTTCAAGACCAACTCAATCATGCTTCGCTGCTCGATGGTGGGCGCCTTTCCCAGGCGGATTTTAAACGCTACAAGCATGTGGATATGGCCAGTCTTGAGCAGCGCCTGGAACAGTCCAGTGCGGAGCGTAAGCTGATTGTCACCGACGGTGTTTTCAGTATGGATGGCAATTTGGCACCCCTGCGCGAGATCAGCAGCTTGGCGAAAAGGCACAGTGCCTGGCTGATGGTTGATGATGCTCATGGCGTGGGCGTATTGGGGCAGCAGGGCGGTGGTTTGGTTGAAGAACTCAATATGTCTGTCGACCAGGTGCCTGTTTTGGTCGGCACTCTGGGTAAAAGCTTTGGTACCTTCGGTGCTTTTGTCGCCGGTAGCGAAGCGTTGATCGAAACCCTGATTCAATATTCACGCAGTTATATTTACACTACGGCACTGCCTCCGGCGATTGCTGCGGCAACCATGGCCAGCTTAAAAATTGTCCGTGAAGAAACCTGGCGTCGCGACAAGCTTGGTTATCTGATAGCGCGTTTTCGCAGTGGCGCTGAGCAGATCGGTTTGCAGTTGGCGGAATCCAATACGCCTATACAGCCAGTGTTAATTAATGACGATGAAAAGGTTATGCAGGTAGGGCAGAAGCTGCGCGCTGCAGGCTTTTTGGTCGGAGCTATTCGCCCGCCGACTGTGCCTGTGGGTACCGGCCGATTGCGGATTACTTTTTCCGCGGATCACAGCGAAGAGCAGGTGGACCAACTAGTCGCTGCGCTGGATAGTCTCAATCTCTCGGCTGCAGTCTGATGAATGCCTTTGTGACATCGCCTGTGACCTCTTCTGAGAATCTCGCTATAACCAACTATCCCTGCACTGGCGTACGCCTCTATGCACAGCCATTGGTGTTAGTTCACGGTTGGGGAATGGACAGCCAGATCTGGGGCGAACTGCCAGAGCAGTTACGTCAGTTTGCCGATGTCATTACCTTAGATCTGCCGGGCTTTGCTCAGTCGCCGACGCTGGAACATTATTCCGAGACTGATCTGCATCAGTGGATGGCGGAGTTATTGCCAGAGCGCTGTTATCTGATGGGTCTGTCTCTTGGCGGCATGCTCTGTAGTGGTTTTGCTGCGCGTTATCCACAGTCTGTAGCAGGCCTAATTACGCTTTCCAGTAATATTCATTTTGTCGCCACCGAGGCCAATTCAGCGGCCTTGGATAATCAGCAATATCTTGGATTTCTTCAAGCCTACAACGAGGGTCCAAAGAACTGTTTGAAACGCTTTTCCGGTTTGCAGGCTCAGGGCGATCAGCAGCAGCGACAGTTGATACGGCAGTTGCGCAGTATGCAGGTTGCTCTCGATAGTGACAGTGGTGCTCAGTTACTGAAACTGCTTGGGGAGATCGATAACCAGCGTTCACTAAGCCAGCTAGGTTGTCCGGCACTGGCTATCTTGGGTGAGGGCGATGCTTTGGTGCCAGTCGCTAGTGGCGATCAGATTGCCAAGCTCAACGGCAAAATAGAGATACGCCTAATTAACGGTGCAGGTCATCTACCGCACCTCAGTCAACCGGATGTTGTTCTCGAACAGATCAAAAACTTTCTCGATCATCAACTCTATGCACTGGATAAGGCTAAGGTGGCAGACTCCTTTGGCCGCGCGGCGCACAAATATGATCGTGCAGCGCTGTTGCAGCATCAGGTGGGTGAGGAGATGATCGCTGGATTAACGGCAAACCCTGACCTTAAAAAATTGATCGATCTGGGCTGTGGTACTGGCTATCACTGTGGGCATTTACAGGCTAAATTTCCCAGTGCTCAGGTGACCGGTGTGGATCTTTCTCCGGCAATGCTTGCCTACGCAGCCAGTCGGCACCCAGAGGGTCATTGGCTCTGCGGTGATGCTGAGGACCTGCCGCTTGAAGATCATTCTCAAGAGCTGATATTTTCTAATTTCGCGCTACAGTGGTGCAGTGATTTACCGCGCCTCTGTGGCGAGCTTTTGCGAGTGCTCAAGCCCGGCGGTCAACTCTGTTTAGCCGTGCCTGGGCCACAGACCTTATCTGAGTTGCGCTGTGCCTGGCAGCAGGTGGATGCTGAGGTTCATGTGAATCGTTTTTACAGTCTCGCCGATTGGCAGGTTGCTCTTGAGCAGGCGGGTTTTAGTCAGGTTGAATTGCGCAGCGACAATCAGGTTCAGCGGCACAGTTCGGTGCGCGAACTATTGATGGAATTAAAAAATGTCGGCGCGCACAATAATAATGCCGGGAAGCAGAATACACTGACAGGCAAGCAGCATTTACAAGCACTCTATGCTGCCTACGAAGATTACCGGCAGGCGGATGGGACTATCCCAGCGACCTGGGAAATTATTCGCGCCCGCGCGACCGCATAAATGGCTTAGATGGCATAACAGCAGGGTTGATTGAGACAGATGGCAAAACAGTGGTTATTTATTACCGGCACCGATACTGATGTAGGCAAAACCGTGGTTGCCTGTGGTTTTTTGGCGGCGGCCAATCAGCAGGGTTTGCGTACTGCGGCGATTAAGCCAGTGGCTGCAGGTTGTGAAGTCACCGAGCAGGGCATGACCAACAGTGACGCACTGCAACTGCAGGCAGCGGCCAGTCATAAGCTTGCTTATCAACAGATAAACCCCATTGCCCTAGAGCCTGCCATCGCACCTCATATAGCCGCGGCTGAGGCCGGTGTGCGGATGTCCGCCTCCCGTCTGGTGGGTTATTGCAGGGGCGTTTCCCTGATGCCGGTGGATATGGTGGTTATCGAAGGGGCTGGCGGTTGGCGAGTACCGATTAATTCTCGAGAAACCCTTGCGGATGTGGCCCGTGAGCTGGAATGCGCCGTAATAGTAGTGGTCGGTATGCGCCTCGGTTGTCTCAATCATGCACTGCTGACCATGGAAGCGATCCGCGGTGACGGTTTACGAATTGCCGGTTGGGTGGCGAATATTCTCGATCCAGAGATGCCGCGCTTGCAGGAAAATATTGATACACTGAAGCAATGCATTAACGAGCCCTGTTTGGGCACTGTGCCGAGATTAGATGATCTGTCACCAGAGCAGGTGGCGACGTTTCTCACTGTCCCAGCGCACTAAAAATAGCTTATAAATTAGCCATATAAAATAGCTTACAGAGAGCAGAAAAATGTCTGAAGAAAATAAATTATCCGACGAAGATTTAGAGCGCGTCCGCTCAGTGACCAACAGTGGTTACAACAAGACAGAGCGTCAGCCATTCCGCCCCTTGCGACTGCTTGCAGTGCTCTGGGTTGTGGTTTCGGTACTCGGTGGCATCAGCTGGTTGATCGGCAAAAATACCGGTTTTCTCTAGGTAGCCCAAGTTCAATAAGTTAAAACCTCTACGCAGTAGAACGGAATCAATTTTATGCTGGTTGAAGCACGTACTTTTGATGCCCTTGGCGGCGATTTTGATCCGCAGTTTGATCCGCTGTTAAAGCGTATTTATCTGGCCCGCGGTGTTACCCAGCAAGCGGCCCTGCAGCGCCAACTCTCCTGTTTACCTTCCCCTTCGACGATGCTCGGTATAGATATTGCGGTGGCCATTTTGGTCGAGGCACTGACCGAGCAAAAACGCATCTTAATTGTCGGCGACTTTGATGCCGACGGTGCCACCAGTTCTGCTTTGATGGTCTTAGCCCTAACCGCCATGGGCTATCAGCATGTCGATTTTTTGGTACCCAACCGTTTTGACTATGGCTATGGCCTGACCCCAGAGATTGTGGATCTGGCTGCCGAGCGTGAGCCGCAACTATTGATCACCGTAGATAATGGCATCTCCAGTATAGAAGGCGTCGAGAAAGCCAATAGTCTGGGTATGCAGGTTGTAGTCACGGATCACCATCTGCCCGGCGCTACCTTACCCAATGCTGCGGCCATCGTTAATCCCAATCAACCGGGCTGTACTTTTGTCACTAAAAATCTTGCTGGTGTAGGCGTGGCCTTCTATCTACTCAGTGCTCTGCGCGGTCAACTGCGGGCCGATAATTGGTTCGCCGAGAACAGTATTCCCGAACCCAATATGGCCACATGGCTCGACCTAGTGGCATTGGGAACCGTTGCCGATGTGGTGCCTTTGGATCAGATTAATCGCGCACTGGTGCATCAGGGTTTGATGCGTATTCGTGCCGGACACTGTAGGCCTGGTATCAAAGCATTACTGACCATCGCAGGGAAAAACCCTCTGCGTCTAGTGGCCACTGATTTAGGTTTTGCACTGGGTCCGCGCTTAAATGCCGCCGGTCGTCTCGATGATATTTCTCTGGGTATTCAATGCCTGCTGACCAGTGATCCGCAGTTGGCAATGGATACAGCTCGTGAACTGGACGAACTCAATCAAGATCGCAAGGTGATTGAGCAGGATATGCAGCGCGAGGCCTTAAAGATTGTCGAACAGATTCCTCTATCCCTAAAAGGCGAAGTACCACCGGCTCTCTGCCTGTTCCAGCCGGAGTGGCATCAGGGTGTGGTGGGCTTACTTGCCTCAAGGATTAAAGAAAAATACCATCGCCCGGTAATTGCCTTTGCCCGCGGCGATAATGGCCAGCTCAAGGGTTCCTCGCGCTCGATTCCCGGCCTGCATATTCGCGATGCGCTGGATGCGGTGGCCACACAAAACCCGGGCCTGATCAGTAAGTTTGGCGGCCATGCCATGGCGGCGGGTCTAAGTCTTGATGAAGATAAACTGCCAGCCTTTAAGGAAGCCTTTCAGCGGCAAGTCGCGCTACTTTTAAGTGCCGATGATCTCCAGGCTAAGATCGCCACCGATGGTGAATTGATTCAACAACAGCTATCCATGCAAACCGCTGAACTGTTACGCGACAATGGTCCTTGGGGTCAGCTGTTTCCGGAGCCCTGTTTTGAAGGGGACTTTGAAGTCCTGCAGCAGCGTATTGTTGGCGAGAAACACCTAAAACTGGTGCTGGCACCTGTGGGTGAAAGCGGTCAAAAGCTACCTTATGCAGGTATAGACGCGATTTGGTTTAATGCCGATACTGCGATCTGGCCGAGCAGCCATCATCGCCTTGTGCGCTGTGTCTATCGCTTGGATATCAATGACTATCGCGGCCAGCAATCGCTGCAATTAATGATTCAATTTTTAGAGCCATCAGCTCATAGAGAGCCTTTAGCTGGTTAAGAGCCATTAGCTGATAGAGAGCCTTTAGCTGATAGAGAGCCTTTAGCTGATAGAGAGCCTTTAGCTGGTTAAGAGCCCTCAGCTGGTTAAGAGCCCTCAGCCCATAGAGAGCCCTCAGCTGATAAAGAGCCCTCAGCTGATAGAGAGCCCTTAGCGCATAAAGAGCCCTCAGCCAATCGAGAGCAGCATTAAAGCAGTAAAAAAATAATAACAAAACCGCTTTAAAAGGATTCACCGTGAGTATTAAAACCGATCTGCGCGCAGATCTTATATTGCTATTAACCGCTTTTATCTGGGGCCTCGCCTTTGTCTTTCAGCGTTCGGGAATGGACCATATTGGGCCTATTACCTTTACCTTTGGACGCTTTTTTATCGGTGCTGTCGCCATCCTGCCGCTCTGGTATTGGATGGAAAAGCCGAAGCAAATTTTTGCCTTTAACAAGGTTAATAAACAGGCTGCTCTGCTGGGTCTGGTATTAACCGCCGGTATGCTGCTGCAACAGTGGGGCATGGTGTATACCACTGCCGGTCGCGCTGGTTTCTTAACCGGTGTCTATATTGTCTTTGTGCCATTAATCGGCCTATTCTTTCGCAACAAAACCGAATGGCCCACTTGGATAGGTATGGTCATGGCCCTTGGCGGTCTCTATTTTATGGCCCAGATCGACAGCGGTGAAATTTTTATCGGTGACATATTGGTGCTTGGCAGTTCCTTGCTGTTCGCGCTACATATTATCTTTACCGGGATTATTGCCAATAACACCTCGCCGTTCCGTTTGATCTTTGTACAGTTCTCTGTGGCCTCACTGATTACCGCTATCTTGGTGCCTATATTCGAAGGCTGGAACTGGCAGGGAATTTTAGATGCTGGTGTCGCCCTATTGTATGTGGGTGTTCTGTCATCGGCAGTGGGCTTTACCCTGCAAGTTGTGGGTCAGCGCACGGCTCCTTCCTCTCATACGGCAATCATCCTTAGCTTCGAAGCGGTGTTTGCTGCGGCCTGTGGCTGGTGGATATTAGATGAAATACTCACCCGTCCTGAGTTGATTGGCTGCGGTCTCATTCTGGCTGGTGGTTTGGTGTCACAGCTAAAATCATTATTAACCCCGACGCCTGGTGAGCCGATTCAGCATCCTCATGGGACTAACTGACGTTCTAATTAATCGGCGGATGGCACTTAGTTTATTGATCCGTTGTCATAGCTTGCAGAGTATATTTTTCAACAGGGCATTGTAGAGGGCAGATTATGAACAGACGTAAATGGTTACAGCAACTATCGCTAGGCCTGATTGGCCTTGCTGGTGCGGCTAAGCTGTGGGCCTTTGAAAAACTAGAGCTGTCCAAAGATCAGTGGCGTGAGCGTTTAACGCCATCTCAGTATCGTATTTTGCGCGACGAGGGTACTGAGCCAGCTGGCAGCAGTGCGCTTAACGATGAACACCGCGATGGCCAGTATCACTGTGTCGGTTGTGATTTGGCGCTGTTTGGTTCGGCGATGAAATATGAGAGTGGTACGGGCTGGCCTTCATTCTTTGAGCATATAGAAGATCATCTAGAGACTAAGACCGATTATAAATTGATCTGGCCGCGCACTGAATATCACTGCGCTCGCTGCGGCGGTCACCAGGGTCATGTCTTCGATGATGGTCCCAAGCCTACTGGGCAGCGCTGGTGTAATAACGGTCTGGCGCTTACCTTTGTACCCAAGGCATAGTAAGAAACAGTGATTGTTCGGTTAGCGGCCCTATTTTATTAAGGGCTTCACTCCATTAAGGGCTTTATATAACCCTTAATCACTTCCTTAATAATCGGCTGCGCCAGTGCTGTTGGGTGCAGCCCATCTTCCTGAATCATACCTTCAGTAACACTCAGCTCTTCAAGTTGGAAGGGTATCAGCAGTACCTTTTCAGATTCCGATAATTGCGGATAGACCGCGGCAAAGGCATCGGAGTAGCGGCGGCCATAATTGGGTGGCAGGCGCATACCAAATAACACTGGCTCAGCGCCGGCGTCACGGACAAGATTAATCATTGCCTGCAAATTACTTTTCATTAAATTCAAAGGCTGGCCGCGCAGACCATCGTTGCCACCCAGTTCCAGCAACACATAGTCCGGGCTGAATTCTTCTAGTAAGCGCGGCAGTCTGTTTAAACCGCCTCCGGTGGTGTCGCCGCTGATACTGCCATTGATAATACGGTGCTCATCGCCGAAGTCATCGTCCAGCAGGGCGACCCAGCCGCTCTCTTGATTGATCCCATAACCGGCACTGAGGCTATCCCCCAAGACCAGTAGAGTTGATCCATAAGTATTGGCACCCAGTAAGATAAACAGGCAACATACGCCCTTAATAAATGGCTGGGTTGTAAAGTGTCGGATAGCAGAAGACCGCATAAATAATCTCAATACAAATTTTTAATCGTTTAATTCGCTGCCCCAGTGTAGGCATTTTTAGACGCAATGGATATTTCAAATGATCGAAGTTAGCAATATCAGCAAACAGGTGACCACTACTGAAGGTACGCTCACCATTTTGGATGGGATCAATCTCTCTCTGGCTGCAGGTGAAAGCTTGGCCATTGTTGGGCCATCAGGTTCTGGTAAGTCGACCCTGCTGGGTATTCTGGCGGGGCTAGATCTGCCGAGCTCAGGTTCAGTTAGCCTCAATGGTCAGAATATTACCGCCATGGACGAGGAGGGCCGCGCTGCTGTGCGGGCCAAGACTGTGGGATTTGTCTTTCAATCCTTTCATCTGTTACCTGGTTTGACTGCTTTGGAAAACGTGGCACTGCCCTTGGAATTGCAGGGAGACAAAGAGGCGCTTAAAACAGCCGCCTACTATCTGCAGCGGGTTGGCCTCGATCATCGCACTACGCATTATCCACGCCAGCTATCCGGCGGTGAGCAGCAGCGAGTTGCTGTGGCCCGAGCCTTTGCCTGTAAACCGGTTATTCTTTTTGCCGATGAACCCACGGGCAATCTGGATACAGGCACCGGCGAGAAAATTAACGATCTGCTGTTTGATCTAAATAAAGAAGAGGGCACCACACTGGTGCTGGTGACCCACGAGCACAACTTGGCTGAGCGCTGTGGTCAGCGCCTGGAGATCGCTGCAGGTCAGCAAGTTGCTGAGGTTACTAATGTTACTGATGTTAATAGAGGCAGCGTAGCCTGATGCAAGCATTGCGAATGTTACTGCGCACTTGGCGCGGCGGGCAGTTAAATCTGATTATCTGGTCTTTAGTGCTGGCCGTTGCGGTAGTCACCTCGGTGTCCCTGTTAGCGGAGCGTATTGAGAGGGCTTTAACGGCTCAATCCAGCAGTTTCCTCGCTGCCGATCTAGTGGTCAGAAGTAGCAAACCAATTGACCCCTTGTGGATTACAGGGGCTCTGGAGCAGCAGGTAGAGAGCGCTCAGGTATTAACCTTTGCCTCCATGGTCTATCACCAGGACGATATGCATCTGGCGTCGATTAAAGCGGTGGAGGCTAGCTATCCACTGCGCGGTTTACTACGCCGCACGACTACGCCATTTACTACCGACCCCAGTTTGATCGAAGAGATTGATTATGGTCCAGCTCAGGGTGAAGTCTGGGTCGATGCCCGACTGTTACCGCTACTGAATATTGAGCTTGGCGATGAGATTGAACTGGGTGAGATTCGTTTAACCGCTACTCAAATTGTTGTGGAAGAGCCGGATAGCGGTGGTTCATTTGGTGCCTTTGGCGCCCGGGTGTTAATGAACTACGGTGATATAGAGGCCGCTGGAATTATTATTCCTGGCAGTCGTGTCACCTATAGATTTTTGATGGCCGAGGGTGCCAGTGGCACTGACGGCTTTGCTAACTACAGTGAATGGGTGGAAGATCAGCTTGATGTTCATGATCGACTGATTACTCCAGATGAAGCTCAGGCCAGTATTGCCGACACCATGGATAAGGGTCGTCGCTTTTTATTATTGGCTGGCAGTATAGGTGTGGTGTTGGCCGGTATAGCCCTAGCACTGGCGAGCCATCATTTTGCCGCCGGTCAGACTCGACAAGTGGCGCTACTAAAAAGCTGGGGCATTGCTGCCAGTCGGGTGCGCAGTTTGTATTTACAGCAGAGTCTCTGGCTTGGTATTGGTGGTTCGGCTATAGGTCTGCTGGTGGGTTTTGCCTTCTCTGAAATTTTGATTGCGGTAGTCCGTGAATGGCTGCCGATTTCACTGCCCATGGCGGGCATTCGTCCCTGGATTACCGGTCTGGCTACTGGTCTGCTCTGTTTGGCGGGCTTTACTTTGCCAGCTATATGGCACCTTCCTGCGCAGTCGCCCCTAGCGGTGTTGCGCGATGATGTGCAGGTTGAGCCGGTGAGCTCTGTGGCTCGTGGATTATTGGGTATAGCCGCTGTCGCAGCGCTGTTGTTTTGGTACAGTAATAATATTTACCTGTCGTTGGCGATCTTGGCTGGTTTTGGATTGACCGCATTGGCCACTGTAGTGATTGGTCTGCTGATGCTGCGTGTGGGTAAAACCTATGGACAAAAGCTTGGTAGTATCTGGCGTCTGGCGTCGAGCAATCTCTGGCGGCGTAAGTCTCAGAGTATTATTCAGATGGTTGGTTTCTCCGGTGCCATTGCCCTGCTGATGATTATGAGCGTGGTGCGTACCTCGTTGATCGATGAGTGGCGCTGGCAGTTGGCGGATGATGCGCCGAATCATTTCCTGTTGAATGTGGCCCCCTATGAACTTGAGGGGGTGCGCGATTTAGTCACCGAACAAAACCTTGAGACTGCCGGTTGGTATTCTATGGTGCGTGGACGCCTGACGCAGATTAACGGCGCAGGTATTAGTGAAGAGCAGCGTGACAAACATGAGTCGTTTCGTCGCGAGCTGAATCTGAGCTGGACCACAGAGCTTCCCGAGGGCAATAAATTAACCGCTGGCAAGTGGTGGGATGAGTTGGATCTGACTGGGGACATTCCGCCGGTCTCTCTAGAAGATGAATTGGCTGGAGAACTGGGGCTGGAGATTGGCGACGAGCTGACCTTTAGCGTTGGTGGTTTGGTTTTCCAAGCCAGAGTGGCCAGTACCCGAAGTTTGAATTGGGACAATATGACGCCTAACTTCTACTTCTTGTTTCCTGAAGGGCTGTTGGAGGATTATCCTCGAACCAATATGACCAGCCTCTATATTCCGCCTCAGCAGAAGTTGCTGGTCAATGATCTGCTGCGCCAATATCCCACGGTGCAGGTGATTGAGCTGGACAAAATTATCGACCGTATTCGCAGTATTGTCTCTCAGGTCACCAGTGGTCTCGAGGTGATGACCCTGCTGATTTTGAGCTGTGGTGTGCTGGTGATGTTTGCCGCGGTGAGTCTGTCTATGTCTGAGCGTCTACAGGAGAGTGCTATTTTGCGCACACTGGGTAGTTCTAGGCGTTTGATTCTGGGTATTCAGTGGGTCGAGTTTAGCGTGCTGGGATTGATGGCGGGCCTATTGGCGGCGATTGGTGCCGAGGCGGCGGTGGCAATGCTACAGCGCTTTATGTTTGATCTGCCGTTTAGCTGGCATCCGTGGCTGTGGCTGGTGGGACCTTTGGCCGGTGGTCTGTTAGTGGGTGTGCTGGGTGTTGGCTACAGTCGCAAGGCGGTGATACAGCCGCCACTGCAGGTGCTAAATAGTCTTTAGAGGTCGTTTTTCGGCTCTTTGCTACTA
>CAJQJT010000310.1 GCA_905478725.1 uncultured Pseudomonadales bacterium | reverse complement strand
GGGTAAGAGCGGCTCAGGTAGTGCTGGCAACAGGTGCCTTTGAGCGTCCGCTGGTGTTTGCCCATAACGATATTCCCGGCGTCATGCTGGCTTCATCTGTCTCTACTTATGTCAATCGCTATGGCGTGGCCCCCGGCAATAAGCTGGTGCTCTTCACCACTAATGACAATGCCTACCAGACTGCCCTAGATTGGCACCAGACCGGTCGTGAAGTGGTTGCGGTGATAGATACGCGCAGAGATCCCAGTGGTGATATTGTCGCCGCGGTGAAAGCGTTGGGCATAGATGTAATTGCCGGCCATGGACTTATCGAAGCTCAGGGCAGCAAGCGCGTTAAGCGTGCTCTGATCGCGCCGATCAATGAATCGGGTACCCAGGTAACCGGTGCCGTGCGACCTTTAAAGTGCGATTTGATCGCCTGTTCTGGCGGCTGGAGCCCAGCGGTTCACCTAAGCTCCCATACAGGTGCCAAACCGGTTTGGGATGAGAGCATTGTTGGCTTTAGACCGGGAGAGTCAAAGCAGCAAGAGCGTTCAGCGGGAGCCTGCAGAGGCACCTTTGATCTAGCGGGCTGTCTGGCCGAGGGCGCTAGCGCTGGTGCCGGTGCGGCCAATCGCTCTGGTCATGGAGAGGGCAGTACTCAATTCCCAACCTGCGCTGTTGAAGAGTTTAAAGAGCAGCCACAGCAGGCATTATTTTTGGTGCCTCACACCAAAAGTACTAGCCGAGCGCCGAGCCAATTTGTTGATTTTCAGTTGGATGTCAGTGCCAGTGCCATTGAGCTGGCGGTCCGTGAAGGCTTTGAATCCGTTGAGCATGTGAAGCGTTACACCGCTCTGGGTTTTGGTACAGATCAGGGTAAGCTGGGCAATATTAACGGCATGGCTATTTTGGCTAATGCGTTGGATCAGAGTATTGCCGAGACCGGCACTACAATCTTTCGACCCTCCTATACGCCCACGACCTTTGGCGCTATCGCCGGGCGCGACGTGAATAATCTGTTTGATCCTGAACGCTACACCGCCATGCATCGCTGGCATGTAGATCAGGGCGCCGAGTTTGAAAATGTCGGCCAGTGGAAGCGCCCCTGGTACTTCCCAAACCAGGGCGAGAGCATGCAGGACGCGGTTAACCGCGAAGGCCTCGCAGTGCGCAATAGCGTCGGTATTTTGGATGCCACTACCCTGGGTAAAATTGATATTCAGGGTCCGGATGCGGCAGAGTTTATTACCCGCATGTATACCAACTCCTATTTGAAATTAGCCCCGGGAAAATGTCGCTACGGAGTAATGCTTAAAGAAGACGGCATGATCTTTGACGACGGTGTCTGTGCCTGTCTGGGAGATAATCACTATCTGATGTTTACCACCACTGGCGGTGCCGCTGGGGTATTGGCATGGCTTGAGCTCTGGCAGCAAACCGAATGGCCCGAACTTCAGGTTTACTTCACCTCGGTGACCGATCACTGGACCACGGCAACGGTGACTGGTCCCAATGCGCGCAAAGTGATTGCCAAGGTTTGCAGCGATATAGAACTGTCCAACGAGGCTTTTTCGTTTATGGATTGGCGCGATGGCACTGTGGCGGGCATTAAAGCGAGAATCTTCCGCATCAGCTTTACCGGTGAGCTCTCCTACGAAGTCAATGTGCCAGCTCATTATGGCCGCCATGTTTGGGAAGCTCTAATAGCCGCCGGTGAAGAATTTAATATCACCCCATACGGCACTGAAACCATGCACGTTCTGCGTGCCGAGAAGGGCTTTATTATTGTTGGTCAAGATACCGATGGCTCCATGACCCCCGCAGATATGAACATGGATTGGGTAGTGGGCAAGCAAAAAACCTTTAGCTTTATCGGCAAGCGATCCCTCCAGCGCAGCGATATGCTGCGGGAAAACCGTAAGCAGCTGGTGGGTTTGAAAACCTTGGAAGCTGAGACTGTACTGCCCGAGGGCGCGCAGGTTGTCTTTGATGCCAAACAGGCAATTCCTATGTCCATGCAGGGTCATGTGACCTCGAGCTATTACAGTTCCAGTTTAGGACATTCCATCGCCCTTGCAGTGGTTAAAGGCGGGCATAGTAGGCTCGGGCAGATAGTCCATTGCCCCTTGGCCGATGGCCGCACTATAGCCGCAGAAATTGTCAGTTCGGTTTTCTATGATCCAAAGGGAGAGCGCCACCATGTCTAATGCCATCAAGTTTGAATCGCCGCTGAATTATTTTCATGGCGCGTTTAATAAAAGCAGCGCCCCTAACGGCGTCTTTAACGATCAGATCGACTGTGACTTGGTGATCAAAGAAATGTCGCTCAGTGCCCATTTGAATTTGCGCGGTGATGCCGACGACAGCCACTTTTGTGCTGCAGTGGCTCAGGCCTTAGATGTGGCGCTGCCACTGCAACCTGGCACTTATCAACGTAATGGCAACATTAGTATCTATTGGCTGGGGCCCAGTGAGTGGCTGATTGTGCAAGAGGGCGGTGATCCAGCCAGCCTAGAAGCGGCATTGAGGGAATCTTTAAAGGGCCATGTTTCGATTGTTGATGTCAGTGGTGGCCAGACCTGTATTAATTTACGCGGTGTGGCTGTTGCCACTCTGTTAAAAAAATCCAGTATCTATGATTTTGAAGGTTGGGATGCGGCCATGTCAAACTCTGGTCGAGTGGTGCAAACTACCTTTGCCAAGGCTTCGGCGGCCGTTAGCAACAGGTCTGATGGTTCCTACGACTTGGTCATTAGACGCAGTTTTGCCGACTATGTGACCCAGTGGTTATTGGACGCGGGTGGCGAATTTGGCTGTCGAATAGAGCAAGGTTGATGCTGTAATGCTCTGTGGCGACTTGCTCATG
>CAJQJT010000309.1 GCA_905478725.1 uncultured Pseudomonadales bacterium | reverse complement strand
CGTCCCGGTCAAATCGGTTCGCTACTACGAGGAAGAAGGGATTCTGCCAGCGGCACGGCGATTGGCAAATGGTTATCGTGACTACCCAAAGACCGCGGTGGCCGAAGTTATATTTCTCCGTCAGTCCCGTCAGTTTGGTTTTACCCTCAAAGAATGCCGTCAACTGCTGCAGCTCTGGCGCGACCCCAACCGCCGCAGTGCCGAAGTCCATCAACTGGTGGTCCAGCGCCAGCATCAAGTAGAACAGCAAATCACTGACCTCACCTCTATGCATGGACTTCTAAGCAACCTACTCAGTCATTGCGCCGCTGATGACTCACCGGAATGCACTATTATTGATTCCCTGTCGGAGAATAATCATGAGTGATTGCTGTCCATCAGATAAATCCATCGCTAAGCCTCGCCCCGATTACCTCCTCTGGTGCTCGGGTATCACGGTAGTGATCGGTTACTTACTGTTTTGGTTGCTGGCTGACAGAGTCGATATGCCTCAGTGGCTGACTATTATGAGCGAGGGAGTTTTCGAGCTGGTGAATAAAATGTGGCTGGGTCTGGTGGCCGCAGTTGTGTTTGTCGGCCTACTGGAGCGCGTCCCAAGAGAGTTGGTGATGTCGGCCCTAGGCCAGGGTGGCACGACTAAAGGTATTCTCCGCGCCACCTTGGCGGGCGTAGCTCTAGACCTTTGTAGCCACGGCATACTGATGGTCGGTGCTAAGCTCTATGAGCGGGGTGCTAGTATTGGCCAGCTGATGGCCTTCTTGATCGCCAGTCCTTGGAATTCTCTGTCACTCACCATCATTATGATCAGCTTGATCGGCTGGCAGTGGACGCTGCTGTTTATTGGCCTATCTATGTTGATCGGCATGGTCACCGGAATCCTCTTTGATAGTTTGGTGGCTAGGGGGAAACTGCCACCAAACCCCCATAAGGTTGAAACTCTCACCTCAGAGCAGCAGCCACTCTGGTCTGGCATTATCGGATTAATCAAAACCGCAGAATACTCACCCCGCGCACTAGGCAGACTGCTGATCGACGGCATCCGCGACTCGCGTATGGTGTTTCGCTGGTTGCTGTTCGGCATTGTTCTTGCGGTACTGATCCGCGCCCTAGTACCCCTGGATTTATATCAGAATTATTTTGGCCCGACAGTGGCTGGCTTGATGCTCACATTACTTGCCGCAACCATTATCGAAGTCTGCTCTGAAGGCTCAACCCCTATTGCAGCGGATCTGCTGACCCGAGCCGCTGCGCCTGGCAATGGCTTTACTTTTTTGATGGCTGGGGTGGCCACGGATTACACTGAAATTATGGTGCTGAAAGATGTCACCAAATCTTGGAAAATAGCGCTTTTCCTGCCGCTGATTACACTGCCTCAGGTACTTTTAATTGGCTGGATATTAAATGTAGCGAGTATCGGATAACGTTGGAGGGCTAGCTAGCTTCGTGGAATAAGCGGAAAGCGACAGACAAATTCTGCGCCCTGCCCGAGGCGGCTATTAATCGTCAACCTGCCATCACAGCGCGACAGAGCATGCTTGACGATGGCCAGACCTAAACCGGTGCCGCCGGTATCTGAGTTGCGACTGCTGTCGCCGCGATAGAAGCGTTCTGTAAGGCGTGGAATTTCCATTGGATCTATACCTTTGCCACTGTCCTTCACCGAGACATTAACAAAGCTCTTATAGCGGGTGACTTTTATTACGATGTCAGCACCCTCTGGGTTGTGGCGTACGGCGTTAAAAACAATATTGCCCAGAACACTACGAAGATCAGTGGAATCACCATCAAGACTGCATTCTTCATCGCATTTTAACGATAGTAAGTGTTTACCTTCACTGAGCAGTTCCGCTTCCGCAATAATGCTTTCCAGCAACTGATGGAGATTAACAGTCTCTACCTTTGGCGCCTGATCATCGGACTCCAGGCGGGAAATAAGAATCAAATCGTTGGCCAGGGCTTCCATTCTCACCACTTGATCAGACATCTGGCTAAAGGCTTTGTCGACCATCTGGCTGTTGCCGGGCATATCTTGCAGGGTTTCCAAATAGCCGCGCATTACCGTCAGTGGCGTGCGCAATTCGTGGGAGACATTGCCGACAAATTCTTTGCGTAACTGCTCTAAGTTAGTAACACGAGTGATATCGGTAACCACCAAGACAATTTCGTCGGCGCCAAAAAAGGAGGCTGACACCTGTAAAATTGGGTCTGACGGATTAATTGAAGAGAGTTTTAAAGAGCCGTCGAATTCCTTTTGACTGATATAGCGAACAAATTCAGGACCGCGAATAAGATTGGTGACGGCGCTGCCGCGATCACTGGAGCGCAGCGCTAGCAGGCCCGCTGCTGAACTGTTCCACCAGTCGATGGTGAGATCGCTGCGCAGCACCACAATCCCCTCTTCCAAGGCCCCGGTTAGGCGGGTGATGCGATTAATAGTGCGGCGCATTCGCTCTTGGGTGCGACGGTGACGGCGGCGTTGACGATTGAGGGTGTCGCTTATTTCACCCCAGACACCATCAGCGTCGGGTGGAAAGCCGCGCATACCTTTGTCTATCCAGCTAAACAGCTGGGAGATAACACGGAATGTCCAAAGACTATAGATGACCAGACCGGCCACAAGGATTTTAAAGGGAGACCCGAGAGTAAAACCAAAAATCACCGAAAACAGGCTGATCAGCACTACACGCCAAATTTCTCTGCTCATTCCCGGTCGCAATGAATCTGTACCCTTTTTTAATCACAATTCAACAATGGCGCTTCTAGGCATTGCTCATTTGCGCTGAGAATCGGTAGCCAGCGCCGCGCACAGTCTGCACATAGTTTTCGTGGCCTGCAACTGAAATCGCCTTGCGTAAACGGCGAATATGTACGTCTACAGTGCGCTCATCGAGATAGACATTGCCACCCCAAACATAATCCAGAATCTGTCCGCGAGAATAGACACGCTCTTGGTGGGTAAGAAAGAATTGCAGTAGCCGATACTCGGTGGGGCCCAGATTAATCGACTCTCCGGCGATACTGACACGGTGACCAAGGGGGTCAAAAATCAGTTCGCCGATGGTGATCGGCTCTTTAAGCGCTTCACGGCCTACCCGTCGCAATACCGCATTCACCCGAGAGATTAGCTCCCGCGGTGAAAATGGCTTGGGAATATAATCATCTGCCCCGGCGTCCAGACCGGCAATTTTGCTATCTTCTTCGGCCTTGGCGGTAAGCATAATGATGGGTATTTTTGCTGTTAGTTCATCGCGTTTTAAACGCCGCAATAGCTCTAAACCAGTGGTCCCCGGCATCATCCAGTCGAGCAGCACTAAGTCAGGCTGATTGTCGATTATGCTGGCGTGAGCCTGCTGTGCGTTCGCAGCTTCTAAAACATTGAAGCCAGCGGCATCCAATGCGATAGACAGCATGTCTCGAATCGCCGCTTCATCATCGACAATGAGAATTCGATGTTTGGGCATTATTTCAACCTTGTCATTCATTTTAAAAGTCTCATTTAATGGGCCCAACATGACATAAATATGACAGCGCAAAGTGTATGCCGATCTTTCGGATTTACAACCTAGATTATCTCGACGCCTCAAGAGTCGATATTTAACATTTGTTCGCGCATAATGGCGCTTTTTAAGCTATTAGGACTCAATCATGACCATTACAGAAAACAGCGCAGTAAGCTTTCACTACCGACTAACTGATGACCAGGGCCAAGAAATTGATAGCTCTGCAGGACAGGATCCGTTGGCCTATCTGCACGGCGCTGGCAACATTATTCCAGGTTTGGAAAAGGCCCTGGAAGGCAAGTCAGTGGGCGACCACATGATTGTCGAAGTTTCTGCCGCAGAAGGCTATGGATTAGTTCAGGAAGAATTGGTTCAAGAAGTGCCGCGCAGTTCTTTTCAAGGCGTTGAGAGCATTGAAGTGGGCATGCAGTTCGAAGCTCAGACCGGCCAGGGCGGATCGGTTCCAGTCACAGTGACACTGGTTACTGACGAGACTGTCACTGTCGACGGCAATCACCCGCTGGCGGGCAAAGACCTCAACTTCGATGTGACTATTGCAGATATTCGTGAAGCCACAGCAGAAGAACTTGAGCACGGCCATATTCACGGCCCCGGTGGACACGATCACTAGGAGCTCCCAAGGAAGCTCTTAAAAAGTCTGCAAGAAAAGCCGCTCAAAAAAAGGCCACCTAACGGTGGCCTGAATGGGAGGAGAAGATAAAGCTATCGCCGCGTAACTCAGCTTGCTGACTTACGCGGATGGGTGGAAATAGGTTAGTCAAACATCGGAGAAATTTCGCTGACCGCAACACAGGCGGCGAGTGCACAGCCGATTCCGGTGCTGGTCCAAAAATCTGAGCCATAGGCAAATATGCCGATCGATACGCCCAGAAGAGCGCCGCAGGTAATAATCAATAAACTAGTGAAGCTGTAACCGTTCATTCATAAATCCTCTTTATAATCCAACAGGGTCCTTCCGATTCTGACAGTGCCGATTAATGGCTTTCGTTATCTGTTTCGTAATTAGAAGGTGCATTTGAAACCCTTTTGCGGTCGATTACCCGCGAACGGTTCGCAGATTCAATGTTGCCCTGTTCACAATTGACTAGCTGATGCAAAATACTGTGCGCTGTGTCGACAAAATTCAGGTGATCTTTATCCTGACTGGTCTCCTCACGGACGACTTAACAAAAGAGATATCAGACCCTATGACAATAAAAGTAGCGATTAACGGTTTTGGTCGCATTGGCCGGTTGGCACTGCGCGCCGCATGGCACCGCGATGATTACGAAATCGTGCAGATCAATGAAGTTGCCGGCGATGCGCATGCTGCCGCCCACCTGTTGAAATATGATTCAGTACACGGCACCTGGGACAGGAGCGTTACTAGCGAAGGCTCTGGTAGCGAGGCGAGAATAGTGATTGATGGCCAATCCATAGCCTATAGCCAGAATCAACATATTGCCGACACCGACTGGTCCGGCGTGGACATGGTGGTCGAATGCACCGGCACTTTTAAGTCTCAAGAAGCATTGGCGCCCTACTTCGATCAGTCTGTAAAAAAGGTAGTAGTCTCTGCACCGGTAAAAGACGGTACTCTCAATGTAGTGATGGGGGTCAACGACCACCTTTACACAAACCAAGCCATAGTGACCGCCGCCTCTTGCACCACCAACTGCCTGGCCCCTGTGGTGGATGTGCTGCTAAAGAGCTTTGGCATCAAGCATGCCGCGATTACCACTATCCATGACATCACCAATACCCAGAGTATTCTCGATGAATATCACAGTGACCTGCGGCGCTCTCGGGCCAGCGGTCTGTCCCTAATCCCCACCAGCACCGGTTCAGCCACAGCAATCACAGAAATTTTTCCCGAGCTCAAAGGACGTATTAACGGCTTGGCTGTGCGGGTGCCCCTAGCCAATGCCTCATTGACTGACTGTGTGTTTGAGCTAGAGAGCGAGGTTGACGTCGATCAGGTTAATGACGCGCTGCGCACTGCAGCTGAAGGACGCTTAAACGGTATCCTTGGTTTCTCAGACCTGCCGCTGGTGTCGGTGGATTACACTAATGATAAGCGCTCGGGCATTGTCGATGGCTTATCCACCATGGTGATCAACAAATCTCAGGTAAAAGTACTTATCTGGTATGACAATGAGATTGGTTACGTTAATCGCATGATGGAGCTGGCGGCCAAGGTTGCGGCGTCAATTAAACGCTAGAATAAATAATCACTACCCACAATCCATTTTGAGAACTCGAAAACCGCGATGAACTTCGATCTGAAAACGCCTGCCACCCAATACGGTTTGGTTACCCTGAGCTACTGGGCTTTTACGCTCAGCGACGGGGCCCTGCGTATGCTGGTGGTGCTATTTTTTCATCAGTTGGGCTACAGTCCAATTGAAATAGCCGGGCTTTTGGTGCTTTATGAGCTATTCGGAGTGATTACTAACTTATACGCTGGCTGGCTAGCCACGCACATAGGCCTAACCGTCACCATGCAGATGGGCCTGACGCTGCAAATTGCCGCTCTGCTAATGCTAACGGTGGACAGCTCAATACTCAACGTGGTCTACGTGATGGTCGCCCAAGCGCTATCGGGGATTGGCAAAGATCTCAACAAAATGAGTGCCAAGGCGAGCATTAAGTCACTGGTGCCCGCAGATGCTCAGGGTCAACTCTACCATTGGATCGCACTGCTAACCGGATCAAAAAATGCACTAAAAGGCGTTGGTTTTTTTCTTGGCGGCTGGCTTTTGGCCACGGTGGGATTCCAAAATGCGGTGGCAGCCATGGCCATTGCTTTAGCCGGTGTGCTGATACTCAGTTTTCTGCTGCTAGACCGCAGCACAGGGATAGCCAAAAAACCTCAGCCGTTCCAACATCTGTTCTCCAAGAGCAGCGCAGTCAATCGGCTCAGTGCAGCGCGATTCTTTCTGTTTGGCTCACGGGATGTTTGGTTTGTTGTGGCACTGCCGGTATTTTTGCAGAGCCAATTGCAATGGAGCTATGTGCAGGTGGGGACCATGATGGCCGCCTGGGTAATCGCCTACGGTGTGGTGCAAACATTGGCCCCTAAAGTCACCATCATTGGCAAGACGATAAAAGACAGCAATATAACTCACCCTTCGGGAAGAACCGCCTTTAGGTGGGTTTCGATACTCTGCCTAATCCCTGCCGCAATCGCTTGCGGCCTCTACACCGCAGGGAGCGATACTAGTCTAGTAGCAACCGGACTGGTTTCTGGGTTATTAGTATTTGGTGCTCTATTTGCCATTAACTCATCGATCCATTCCTATTTGATCGTCGCCTATGCTCGGGAAGATGGCGCCTCTCTGGATGTTGGCTTTTACTATATGTGCAACGCCGCAGGCCGATTGGTGGGCACTCTGCTCTCTGGCCTGATTTATCAACAGTTTGGCTTAGCGGCCTGCTTGCTAGTCTCCTCGGGAATGCTGATCACCACTGCGGTAATCTCGAAAAAGCTACCGGGTTAATTGTCAGACAGGCTTTTACTGCGGAAACTGGGTCTGCTAGGCTAGCTCTTTTTTAATCACCTAAAGAATTTATTATGACCACTGAAAATAATACCGCCATGGATCCCAACGCCCTGTTTCGGGAAGAGAACTTTACCGATCAAAAGATGGGTGCAATCCGCAAGCTTATTCCGGTGAAAGCCGATGGCAGCGACGACCCAGATCGCGCTGTAGCATTTTTTGGGTCAGCCCAGGTGATGACCCAGATGGGTGCTATACCGCTTAACTTTGCACTGGATGGAGCGACTATTGGCGAAGCCGCCAGTGACTTTGCGGGCAAGGCGCAGATCGCCGTTGAAGAAGCTAGCCAAGAAATTGAGAAAATGCGCCGTGAGCAGGCCTCGAAGATCGTTATTCCAGGTCAAGGCGGTGGCGGTATGGGGAATTCCGGCGGCGGGATCATTACTTAAGTAAAAACTTAGCCTGAATCGGCTGAAAGTGATCGGCGGCATCAATCAGTGATGCTGCCGTGAGTGCGGCG
>CAJQJT010000308.1 GCA_905478725.1 uncultured Pseudomonadales bacterium | reverse complement strand
GTATTAAATATCGCCTGACAGACAGGATGGTGCAAAATGGTAATGGTCTGATTCGAGCTGGCACTCTGTGGTTCAGGAGACCTATTTACAGGGTCATTCTGTCTATTCAAACATTTCAAAAAAAAAGCCAGCCCGCCTAAAAGCTCTAAACAGAACGCTTAGCCAAGCCATTCATAAACAACTGAAAATACGCCGCCGACAACGCCTGACTATCCACATCCGCAACCTTATTTACCAAATCCGGACTCGCCTCAACAGCACCAGACAGCATATATTGCGCCACAGTGGAATCTGTATCCCGCAGCGTCTTATCCTCAAGTCCCTGACGAATATAAGCGCCCAACTGCTCACTATTAGCGCTGGTCGCCTTCAATATTTGTTTGCGATGTTGCCGGTCGAGAGATGGCAGAGCCCGATATCGAATCAACGGCCCGTCCTCAGAAAATTGCACATTAAACAAATAGCGCAGTGCCAACTCGAGCTTTTCTACCCCACTTCCCTGAACACTCCCAGCCTTGTCCAAGAGTAATCGCTCAACGTCTAAAGTGCGGTTAAAGCATTGATAGAGCAGCTCTTCTTTATTTTTAATATGGTAATAAAAAGCCCCTTTGGTCACTTCCAAAGAGCTAGCAATTTCGTCAAGGGACGTGCCCTTATAACCTTTCTGATTAAAGAAGATCGACCCCACTCGATAAAACGCCTCGCGCTTCATACGGTTCTGCACGTCACGATCAAAACTGTCCAAGGCTAGATGGCTTAAGTCGGGGAAATCAATCTCGGCAAACTGGTGGCGCTCTGCAGCTAGGCCATTGAGCAGAACGTCCAACACCGCATCAATTACTGGCTGTGGATTAGCGGCATGGGTGCGGTTCAGCCACACTGGAAACCATTGAATAATCGAAAAAATGGCCGAGCTGACAACAGCTGAGTCCTGCTTTTCAATTAGGCCCTGGTCCATACCCTGACCGACCATATCGCAGCACAGCTGAAAAATTTCGTCCCAGCGCTGGGCTATATCCTCAGCATGGTCTAGATCGAGGGAGGTGACTTCCGCAAGCATGGCAAAGTGCGGTGCCTTGCCATTGAGAGTATCGATATATTGATTAAAGTGCCCGCGAACCATCTCAACAATTTTTTCGACGCCGTTGGCATCCAGACTGTTGGCTTTGCGGGCCTTCTCCAGCCACATATCGCAGCTCGAGACATAACATTGATAGACCAGATCTTCTTTGGTTTTTACATAGTAATAAACGCAGGTTTTGGTCAGCTTGAGACTGCCGGCAATATCCACCAAGGTCGTCGCCCGGGAGCCCTGCCAGTTAAATAGCTGCGCCGCTTCAGACAGAATCGACTGAAACTTAAGCTGGTGCTGGCGGCCTTTGGAGAAAGGCGAGGCTATTTTATTGTCGACAAGTGAATTCATCAGATTCCAGATAATCTTTCTGCTGAGCTATCTATACTAAGAGATCTCTCACATTCGTTCGAGATGACAGGGTATCTTTATGTCACCCTGACAGAGCCTTCTAATCTGTCATCCCGACAGAGCCTTCTAATCTGTCACCCTGACAGAGCCTTCTAATCTGTCATCCCGACAGAGCGAAGCGACGAGGGATCTCATACTAAGCCAAGGTGAATAATTATACTTTGCAGAAGAATAACATACTCAACTACTAGTTCCACATCAAATCAGAATCTAGTCGAGCTTACAGGAAAGCCTAAAACGCGCTGAAGATCATCTTGCCCGCGGCAATAATCAGCACGCCCGCAAGTAATTTACGCAAGACATTGGAACTGGCGCGATGCGATGCCAGCTCGGCCCCAAGCAGGCAGCCAGCAAAAGCAGCAAGCATTAACCAGCCGGTACCCAGAGGCCAGGGTTGCGCACTGACAACATAACCCGCCAGCCCAGCAATAGAATTAAGCAGAATAAAACCGGCAGCCACTGCGGTACTTTGGCGCACCGTACACCAGCCAAAAATCAATAATATGGGGCTTAAAAACACCCCGCCGCCAATTCCCGTCAAGCCAGCAGAGAAGCCTAATAGCAGTCCCACAGCCAACACTAGCCAGAGAGCTGGCAGCTGAATTTGCTGATTGGCTTTACTGTTTACCAACATGCGTACTGCGGCCAAGCCCAGTAGCACGCCCACCAGCAGACGGTAACTGAGCACATCTATAACCCATAGACCGCCGATAAACGCAGCAGGTGTAGAGGCCATCACCAGCGGCCAGAACAGCTTATGAGGCATGAGTTTGTAGGGTTGAAAGCGATACAGCAGCCAGCAGGTGACCACTATATTCATTACCAGGGCAGCGGGACGCATCTCTTGAGGGGCAAGCCCCCAAAGTGCCATAGCCGCTAGATAACCAGATGCACCACCATGACCAACAGAGGAGTAAAGCACCGCCATCAAGGCGATAGCGGCGAGTAACCAGTAGGAGTATTCAAAGACAAAAAGTGATTCTAAACTCATGAACCTCAGCCGCCGGTCATATTCATAAAGCGCACTATATCCACCTGTTCAGGATCGAAGTGATGACGCTCGGGCTTGTGACCAATGGCTTCAACAATTTTACTTTTTAACAGTTCAGCGTCGCCAGGATGGCTGCGTAAAATCTCACGCAGATCCAAACTATCTTGGTTACCCAGACAGAGTAATAAGCGCCCTTCCGCCGTCATGCGCACACGATTGCAAGACTCGCAGAAGTTGTTCGACATGGGCGAGATAAAACCAATTTTGCTCTCGCTGTTGGCCACCTGCATATAACGAGATGGGCCACCGGTGGTTTCGGCACTGCCCACCATAGTGAATTCTTTCGCTAACTGGTCGCGGACTTGAGCGCTGGTAATTTGGGTGTTAACCCTTTTATGAGAGGATATTTCTCCCAGAGGCATCTCCTCAATAAAGGAAATATCCATGCCGTTATCCACAGCAAAGCGCGCAAGATCAACTACCTCGTCGTCATTGAAGCCAGCCAGAATAACCGCATTGAGTTTAATCTTGCCAAAGCCCACAGCATTGGCGGCGTGAATGCCGTCCAATACCTGACTGAGATCCCCCACCCGAGTCAGCTCTCTAAAGCGCTCGGCCTTGAGGCTATCGATACTGATATTTAAGCGTGAAATGCCGGCGTCTTTTAATGGCTTCGCCATGGTCGGCAGCAGCAGTCCATTGGTGGTCATGGTCAGCTCATCCAAGCCGGGCAAGGCTGACAGAGAACTGACTAACTTGAGAATATCGCGACGAATAAGTGGCTCGCCACCAGTAAGGCGAATCTTGCGAATACCCAGCTCAACAAACGCCGTTGCCGCATCGCGCAGTTCTTCAAGGGAGAGAATCTGCTGCTTGGGCAAAAAGGTCATCTCTTCGGCCATGCAGTAAGTGCAACGCAGATTACAGCGATCGGTCACCGACAGACGCAGGTAATCTACCGAGCGACCGAAGGGATCAATTAATGAGGTTGGCTGAGTCAAAGCACTGTCTTCCATGAGAAAGAGAAAGAGAAAGAGAAT
>CAJQJT010000307.1 GCA_905478725.1 uncultured Pseudomonadales bacterium | reverse complement strand
TTGCGTCTGTTACTTCCGCTGGCGTCAGGCACCTTTTGCTCAGGAACAGATGCATGCAGGACTGCTGCGCCCGGATAATTCCAAGACCGAAGCCTGGCCAGAAGCCGAACAGGCCATGGCCGAAGTAGCACAGCTGGATTTAGAGAATCAGCCTTTACAGGCGGCCTCTGTGGCGATTATTACTGGCGCCGAAGGACTCTGGGTCAGCGATATTGAGCGACAGGGGGAAGCCTATGATTTTAATAATGTTCAGCTTTCCTATTACAGTGCATTGCGTGAGCTTGGGATTAATGTCGACTTTGTCTCTGTGGATTCAGAGCTCTCAGATTTCTCAGCCTACAAATTAATTATTGCCCCGAGCCTGCCGATCGTTGATCAGGCCTTTGTCGACAGGTGTCGTAACTCTAGCGCGCAGTTTATATTTGGCCCAAGAGCCGGCGCCAAAACCGCAGAGTTCGCCTATCCCACGGGCTTGCCCCCTGGATTGTTACAGCAACTCATCCCTATTCGGGTGCTCTCGGTGGAGACCTTGCGTGCCGATTGTCAGGAACCCTTAAGCTGGAATAATCATATCTATGAGAGTGGTATCTGGCGCGAGCAGTTAGATGCCAGTGGTTCTGACAACATCGAAATTATCGCAAGTTACGAAAATGGTGAAGCGGCAATAGTGCGCAATGAACGCTTTACCTATATGGCCACATTGACCAACAGAGCATTTCTGTTAGATTTTTTCCAACAGCAATGCCAGCAAGCGGATATTCAGACCTATAGATTTGGTGAAGATATTCGTATCAGCCAGCGTGGCAATCTGATGTTTGCCTTTAACTATTCGGCGCATCAACAGGTTCTTCCCTTGGATTCAGACACCAGTTTTGTATTGGGCAGCACAACTATAGAACCCCATGGCGTGACGGTCTGGAAGAGCTAGAATTTAAAAAAACGACAATAAAAATAGATAGTAATAATAAAAATTATAAAGAGGATTTCTCTTGAACGAACAAACTATTCAGCTAGCTGTATTCTGTCTTGTCCTAGGTGCCATCGCCTTGATTACCTATATCAAGTGCACTGGCCACAACCGACATTCCACCGACTCAAATAAAGAATATTTTCTCGCTGGTGGCGGTCTGACCTGGGTATTTGTTGCAGGCTCTATCACCTTGACCAATCTCAGCACCGACCAGCTGGTGGGTATGAACGGCAATCAGATGATGCTGTTAGCGCTCTGGGAACTGGCGGGCTTTGTCGGCCTCATGGTACTGGCCAAAGTGTTCTTGCCGGTCTACTACAGAAACAACTGCACCACCACAACCGAGCTATTGGAGAAGCGCTATAACAGCAAACATATCCGCGCGCTGGTCTCGACCATGTTCCTGTTTATCAATGTCTTTGTCTTCCAGCCTGCGGTGATCTATACCGGCGCGCTGTTTATGATTTCCATGACCGGGATAGACCTGGACCTGCTGACTGTCGCCATTGCCTTTGCGGTATTCGGTGCGGCCTATTCGGTACTGGGTGGCCTCAGAGCAGTTGCCGTCTCAGACACCTATGGTGGCGTCTTAGTGCTGGCCATGGGTCTATTAATTGTGGTGCTCTCGCTGATGGCGATTGATTTTGACTTTAGCGGCATTCCCCCAGAGCGACTGACATTGGTTGGCGACAGTTCATCACCAGTGCCTTGGCATACATTGTTAACCGGTATGTTCCTGATTCAGATTTTTTACTGGAGCACCAACCAAACAATTACCCAGCGGGCCATGGCCGCACCCACAGTTCAGGAAGCGCAGAAAGGCGTTTATGCGGCGGCGTTTATTCGCGTGATCTTTATCCCGAGCATGGTGGTTATCCCGGGTATCGTAGCCTTTAAACTCTATGGCGATATTGGCGACCAGGCCTATGGGCGGATTGTTGGCGACTTGCTGCCGAGCTGGCTATCAGGTGTATTTGCGGCGGCGATTGCGGCGGCGGTGCTGAGTTCCTTTAACAGTATGGTGAACTCTTCAGCGGCCATGTATGTCTGTGATCTTCACGAAGCCTATCTAGATAAAAAGCCGAACGTAAGAGTTCTCAGCGGTATAGCCACGGTTATTTTTGTAATCATTGCAGTAATTATGGTGCCGATTTATGCCCAGTCCGACAGTATTATCAATTTACTCCAGGAGCTCTGGGGTCTGATTAGTATGCCGATTCTGGCCTGTTTCGCTGTGGGTCTGTTATTCCGCAATGTGGATTATCGCGCTGCCATTGCTGCGGTAATTTTCGGTGTGTTGATGTACGCCAGCTTTATCTGGATTTGGATGCCGCTGCATTACATCCATATGATGTTTATCACTTTCTTTGTCTGTGTCAGTGTGGCGCTGTTTATCAACCGCTTTGTGCTAGGTAATCGGGCCGAGTTTATTGGCTTGGAAAAGCAGCCCGCATCTAATGAGACGGTTCAAGCGGCGGTTTAGAGACAGCCCTGAGCGGTTTTTTATAGATAGCCCTGAGCGGTTTTTTATAGACAGCCCTAGCGCTTTTGGAGATGAAAAATCAGCAGACTTTGGGGCAGCATAATCGGTAGCTGCACGCCAAAGTTTGCTAGGGCGTCGCCGCTGATCACTGCGCCATTAATCACATCGAGAATCGATGTTGAGATACTGGTAGGTTGTCGGGGCCAGACGATATTAATTTCATACTGAGCATCTGGGTCCAACCCGCGAAAGCACAGCCTACCCGGAGCACTATTGCGGTGGCTGTCCAGCAGCGCATAGGAAAATAGCGCTTCGTCCTGATCCGCAGAAACCACCCCAAAACTATTCTCATTATCCCCTGATTCAAGACGCACCAAGTCACCGCTATGAATCAACTCACGGTGCTGCTTATGCAGTGCCACTGCCGCCTTAAGCTCAGTCTTTTCAGACTCCTCCATAGTCAGAAGATTCGCCTCAATACCCATATAACCAAACATCGCCACCCCGGCACGAGTCGCCATATCAATGTTGCGGCCAGTGATATGGCAGTCCTTGGGCCCCACGTGAGCACCCATTAATTCGGCAGGGAAAAATAGCGAGAAGCCATTCTGAATACGCAAACGGTCCAGAGCATCATTGGTATCCGAGGTCCATATTCTGTCTGTGTGGGCAAGAATACCGAAGTCTGCTCGACCGCCTCCAGAGGCACAGCTTTCAATTTCAACCGTTGGGTGCGCACTGCGAATACGCGCTATTAGCTCATAGAGAGCCAGAGTTTGGTAATGGGTCACTGCTCTTCCTTCGCAATGCGCGCTGCCGGGCTGATAAAGAGCACGGTTCATATCCCATTTAAAATAACCAATAGCGTACTCACTCAGCAAGCCATGAATACAGTTAAATAGATAATCTTGAACCTCAGGTCGAGTTAGATCCAATACCAGCTGATTTCTAGCCAGCAGCAATGGTGCAGCCCCTAATCCTACCCCAGCACTCAGTATCCAGTCCGGATGAGCACGATAGAGATCACTATCTGGATTGACCATTTCAGGCTCTACCCAGAGACCAAACTCCATGCCCTTAGCCTGTACATGATCGATCAAGGGGCTTAGGCCCTGAGGAAATACTGTCTCATCCACAAACCAGTCACCCAGCCCCGCACTGTCGGATCGGCGATTGTTAAACCAGCCATCATCCAGTACAAAACGTTCAGCGCCCAACGCCGCCGCTTCATCCGCAAGGGTGCAGAGGCGCTCGAGAGACAGTTCAAAATACATTGCCTCCCAAGTATTAAAGTGCACCGGCCGAGGTTTTTCAGTGCACCGAGAATCTATAATATTTGAACGAATATAACGGTGAAAACACTGGGACAGTGAAGAGAGTCCACTCTGAGTGCTAGCACCATAGAGTGTTGGTGAACAGTAGGACTCATTGGGTTCAAGACTGAGTTCACCGGGTAAAAATAACTCTCCCATCTGGGCATAGGCACGGCCAACAAACTGTTCTTCAACTCGGATCTGGTGATTGCCACTCCAACCCAGATGCAGGCCATAAGCGGCTCCGGCACCTTCGTTAGTTTGTTCAGTATGCAGAATCACCCCAGGAAATGAATCGTGGGAAGTACGTCCGGATCGATTTTCACGGAGATAGGTGCCCATAAAACGATCCACCGACTGGCGCTGAAACTCATTGCCCCAGCGGCCGGCGAATCCGAGAATTTTGTTGTAGTGCATTGGCACTGGAATACTAGGCGCACTGCACTGGTCTACCCAGAGAGTGCTGTCGCCAATATTGGTCAGTTCTGTGGTGGCGGTGAGCACATCCGACTGCTGGTCTAGGGCCAGTCGATGAGTAATTTTAATCTGGGTAGCCAGACAAATAGATACGATTGTTAAAGCGTCATTTCCATCTTCAATTACGGATTCAATTTGGCTATAACTTGCCCACTGCCCACCATCGCGATGCACCTGAATACCCGCATTGCCCTGAAACCCCGCACCCAATTCGGGGGATAGAGCAATAGGGGATTCTTCTGGCATACAGGCCTGAGCCTCTTGGCGAGTGCCCAGCAGTGCGAGCATTTCTGGGGTAGTCTCAGGCCCTAGGCGAGCGCCCCAGTAGAGAATGGCTGGGCCATGTTTAATACCCTCGCCTGTACCGCGGCAATCTAATACCAGACTGCAGTGAAGACTATGGACTGTATAAAATGGCTGTATCTGCTCGGACATGGCAAATCTTCTTATTATTTTGGCAGCTAACTGAGAACCAATAATGCCGAAATACCCTAGCCACGGCCAGTGAATTCTATTTTGCGAGGCAAACCGTTTTTAAGCAGTCATTTAGTTTAGAATTGCATAATAATAAAAATAACAGCACAGCCTCTGTGCGACACCAGAGATCTAAAGCCCGATGAAAATTACCAATTTGCGCCTCTATCCCGTTGCTCCACGCTGGCTGTTTCTAGCTATAGACACTGACGCTGGCATAGTCGGCTGGGGAGAGCCTGTTATTGAAGGTCGTGCGCAAACCGTCGCCGCGGCGGTGAATGAACTAGCCCCCTATCTAATCGGTAAAGACCCGCGACAAATCAACGATCTCTGGCAAACACTCTACCGCGGCGGCTTCTATCGCGGCGGGCCAATCTTGATGTCAGCCATTGCCGGTATTGATCAGGCACTCTGG
>CAJQJT010000306.1 GCA_905478725.1 uncultured Pseudomonadales bacterium | reverse complement strand
GGATGTCAGGATGACAGCAGGAAAGGGAAATTCAATTTGTTATATCACTACCAATGGCATTGGCAATGCCTGGGTGGCAGCCGAACTAAAGGTGTTGGGTGAGAAGGGTATAAACATTGATCTCTATTCAATGCGCCGGCCACATCAGTCATTTTTTGGTTCCGATTGGGCTAATAAAATTAGTCAGCAAACCGAATGTCTCTATCCACTGCCAATCTTATCTTTCTTCTTCTCGATATTGGCAGCCCCTTTTTTGTTTAGGGCACGTTTCTTTTCGGGTCTATGGAATGCTCTGTGGTCTCCTCGAGAGAATATACGTGCTCGAGTTGCTGGCTTGGCGCATTTTTTTGTTGCCTGCCATTGGGCAAGGCAGATCCGCCCTAAAAATTACCAACTTATCCATTCTCAATGGATTCAATCGGGCGGCACTATAGGGTTTTACGCTTCTTGGTTATTGGATATCCCCTTTAGTTTCACTGGTCATGCAGTCGATCTGTTCCGTGATCGCTGTGCCTTAAAGGACAAGGTGAAGCATGCAGATTTCATTATCGCCATCTCGCAATTCCATAAGGATTTCTATATTGCTGAAGGTGCCAGCGCTGAGAAAATTCATATTGTCTACTGCGGTATAGATCTTGATGAGTACGTCTATAGTTACTCTGAACGCAAAGAGCCGGTGAAAATTCTGTCATTTGGTCGCTTGGTTGAAAAGAAGGGCTATTCGACACTGATAAAAGCCTGTGGCTTATTGAGAGACCTTGGCTTGGACTTCCACTGTGAAATTGTGGGCAGTGGTCCTGAATATGAAGCGCTGAAGAAATTAACCGCGTCGTTGAATTTAGATAATTGGGTAACTATTACTGGCAATGCTCTTAATCAAGAAGAGATCGAAGAGTGGATGAAAACAGGGGATATCTTTGCGCAGCCTTGTTGCTGGTCGGCTGATAACGATGTCGATGGCATTCCGCGGTCTCTCATGGAGGCGATGGCAGTGGGGATACCCAGTATCTCGACTGCTGTGGCAGGTATTCCTGATCTGATAGAGCACATGAAAACCGGCCTGCTTATCGCGGAGCAGGACCCTGAAGAGCTGGCGAAGGCGATTAAGTTACTCATGGATGACCCTTCCCTGAGGCAAGAGCTGTCCAAGGGGGGGCGTCAGCTCATTGAGCAGACGTTTAACTTGGCGACTTGCCTAGACCCCCTGGCTGAGATCTTCAGTTATAGATCAAATACAACAATAGGAAATGGTGCTTAAGAATGATAATTACCCAGACTCCATTTCGATTAAGTTTTGCTGGTGGCGGTACCGATCTCGAGGCTTTTTATAAGCATGATTTTGGTGCGGTCTTTAGTGTGACCCTCAATCATCATATCTATGTCACCGTGCATCGGCGCTTTGAGGACAACTTCCGGGTTAGCTACTCAAAGACCGAGTTCTCCAATACGGTTTCTGAGATTCCCCATGAGCTGGTTAGAGAATCCATGCTATCGGCCGGTATCAATCAGCCATTGGAGGTCACAACTATTGCTGATGTGCCAGCAGGCACTGGACTTGGCTCCAGTAGCACGCTGACTGTTGGCCTACTCAATGCTTTTCGTGCGGTTGGGGGAAGCGTAAGCAGTTGTGACAAGTTAGCTGAATTAGCCTGTAGCATTGAAATCGATACCTTAGGGAATCCAATCGGTAAGCAAGATCAATATGCAGCGGCTTTCGGTGGCATGAATTATATGCGTTTTAACTCAGATGGAACTGTGCGGGTTGATCGGATTCCCTGTGAGCGAGAGGTCATCAAACATATCGAATCCCATTCACTGATGGTTTATACCGATCAACAGCGAAGCGCGAGCAAGATTCTTGAAAAGCAGACTCAGGGAACAGTGGATAAGTTGGCGGTGTTAACCGAGATGCGCGATATGGCTGGAGAGATGAAAAATATTGTCTCTAGTGGCGCGAATATGCAGGATTTTGGTCGTTTATTAGATGATGGCTGGCGCTTGAAGCGCTCTCTAGGCTTCGGTATTACTAACGGTTTAATAGATGATTGGTATGAGGCGGCAAAAAAAGCGGGTGCCATAGGTGGAAAATTACTTGGGGCAGGGGGTGGTGGATTTCTTTACTTTATAGCACCACCAGAGAGACACGAAAGGATAGTTGCAGCACTGGGGAACCCCAAGACGTTACCCGTTAGCTTTGATTCTCAGGGCAGTCGCGTAGTTTTTATCAGCGACTAGTATTAGCACAAAACACAAGGATGTGAGGAATTGACTATGCGGATTTTATGTACAGGAGGTGCAGGTTATGTGGGCAGTGCTTGCCTGCGCTATCTACTCAGACAAGGTTATGAGGCATTTGCCTTTGATAACCTCAGCGAAGGAAACGCTGCGGCAGTCCCAGACTCAGATAACCGCTTAATTGTTGGCGATATTCTTAATAAGCGGCACTTAATTGATACGCTTGATAGCTACAAAATCGATGCGGTGATGCATTTTGCAGCTGTGGCATCGGTACCTGACTCAATTGCCATGCCAGCCCAGTATTGGGAGGTGAATGTTGTAGGCACGAAAAATGTACTGGATGCGATGATCGAGTGTGGCATTAAGAATATTGTCTTTTCGAGTACTGCTGCTACCTACGCCTTTACCGACAAGATGCCCCTCGATGAGGCTGACCATTAATGAGGCTTAATGAGGCTTAATGAGGCTCTATGAGGCTCGATGAGACTCGATGAGGCTCGATGAGGCTCGATGAGGCTCGATGAGGCTCGATGAA
>CAJQJT010000305.1 GCA_905478725.1 uncultured Pseudomonadales bacterium | reverse complement strand
GTCGCCTCGATATGGCCGTACGTGCTCGTCAACTATCAAAAACCGGCGCCGCAGAGCGCGTCGCAAATGTCTGCCTGGAGGTAGCCAATGCCTAATCAAATCAACATACCAATACCCAAAACTCAGCCTGTGAAGCGGATACATTTTGTCGGTATCGGTGGCAGTGGCTTCTGTGGCCTCGCCGAACTACTGATCAATCAGGGCTACAACGTTTCTGCTTCTGACGTCAGTCAAGGGCCTAGTGTTGGACGTCTCCAAACTGCAGGTGTGGCGGTGTTTATCGGTCACAGTGAAGCCAATGTCATAGGTGCAGACCTGGTGGTAAAGTCTTTCTCTATCACTGCTGAAAACACCGAAGCGTCTGCTGCTCAGGCTCTGGGTATCCCGGTTGTACGCCGTGCTGAACTGTTCGCGCAGCTAGTACGCTACCGCAGCGGTATTGCTGTTACTCAGCGCGATGAGAGCCCAGCCTTATTTGCCCGTCAAATCATTGCTCTCAGGGGTCGCAGTTCGCGTCGTTTGAAGATGGCAGTGAGCACACACCAATTGGTTAAAGCCGGCGCAGCAAAACGTATCGAAGATGTTTGCCTGAAGGTTGCCAATGCCTGATCAAGCCAACTTCCAACCACCGGAAATGCGCCGTATAAAGCGCATCCACTTTGTCGGCATTGGCGGCAGTGGTATGTGTGGGATAGCGGAAGTGCTGCTCAATCAAGGCTACGAAATTTCAGGTTCTGATATCAGTCAGGGACCCAGTATTCGACGCCTGCAAGCTGCGGGCGCCACAGTGTTTATCGGCCACAGTGAAGCCAATATAGTTGGTGCCAACGTGGTGGTGAAATCCTCTGCTGTGACAGTTGAAAATACCGAGATTGCTGCGGCACATGCCCTGGGCATTCCCGTTGTGCGGCGTGCCGAAATGCTCGCCGAGCTGATGCGCTATCGTCATGGTATCGCCATAGCTGGCACCCATGGCAAGACTACAACCACCAGTTTGATCACCGCTATTTTGGCTGAAGATGGCCGCGACCCAACCTTTGTAGTCGGCGGTAGGGTAAACAGCGCAGGTACCAATGCCAAGCTCGGAGGCAGCCGCTATCTAGTGGCTGAAGCGGATGAGAGCGATGCCTCATTCCTGCATCTGCAGCCGATGGTTGCAGTGGTCACCAATATTGAAGCCGACCACATGGAAACCTATGGTTTTGACTTCAGTCGTCTGACCAAGACCTATATAGAATTTTTACACAACCTGCCTTTCTATGGTTTGGCTGTGATGTGCATCGACGATCCAGTGATTCGAGATCTCCTGGTCGACGTGGCACGCCCGATGCTCACCTATGGCTTTAGTGAGGATGCGGCTTACCGTATTCGCGACCTGAGTGTTGATCAGAGTCGCTCCAAATTTGTTATTGAACGTCCGGACGGATTGGCAGCGCTGCACGTGAGTCTCAATATGCCCGGTCGTCACAATGCCCTCAATGCGGCGGCGGCAATAGCCGTAGCCAGCGATGAGGGGATCTCGGATCGCGCCATCATTCAGGGCTTAAAAAGCTTTTCCGGCGTAGGTCGACGCTTTGAAATCTACGGTGACTACCAGCTCGAAAGCGGCGGTAGCGCCATGTTAGTGGATGACTACGGTCATCACCCCACAGAACTCAAAGCCACTATAGATGCAGTGCGCGGCGGTTGGCCCGACAAGCGTCTGGTAATGGTTTTCCAGCCCCATCGCTATACTCGCACCCGCGATCTCTACGAAGACTTTGTCAAAGTACTGGCTGAGGTGGATGTGCTGGTTCTGTTGGCGGTGTATCCCGCCGGTGAAGAGATGATCGCCGGTGCTGGCAGCAAAAACTTATCCGGCAGTATCCGCCAGCGCGGCACTGTGGACCCAATTTATGCAGAGACCATTGAAGAGATCCCCGCGCTGTTAAAGGGTCTGGTACAGAACAATGATTTAATTATTACCCAGGGCGCTGGCAGCGTTAGCAAATTAGTCGCAATGCTCGCCGATGGCGGTCTTGGACTAGGTTTAGTAGCAGACAGCGAGGAGACCACATGAACAAGCAATACGGTCGCGTCGGTCTACTCTATGGCGGTAGCTCCTCAGAGCGAGAAGTCTCTTTGATGAGTGGCCAAGCCATACATCTGGCGCTGCAGAATTTGGGCGTCGATGTAGTGGCTATAGATGCTGGCGACAATTTGGTTCAATCACTGCCCGGCTATCAATTGGATCTGGTGTTTATTGCCCTCCATGGTCCCGGCGGTGAAGATGGCACACTCCAGGGTGCCCTCGAATATCTCAATATTCCCTATACCGGCAGCGGCGTATTGGCCTCGGCCCTAGCCATGGACAAATTACGCTGCAAACAAATGTGGCAGGGCATGGGTTTGCCCACCACAGATTTCGCCCTACTTAAGGCAGATTCGGATTGGGCTGCAGAGCTCCAGCGTTTGGGTGGCCAAGTGATGGTTAAGCCAGCCGCCGAGGGTTCCAGTATCGGCATGAGCCGCGCTGCAACTCCAGAACAGTTACAGACAGCCTGGGCCGATGCGTCTCAGTACAACACCGCGGTGATTGCCGAGCCTTTGTTGCCGGGCCCGGAATACACTGTGGCGATTTTGGCTGGCCAGGTATTGCCTTCTATTCGCATTGAATCGAACGCTGATTTTTACGATTATCAGGCGAAATACTTTTCAGATCAGACCCAGTATCTCTGTCCCAGCGAATTGTCAGCAAGCCGCGAGCAAGAGCTTCAAACCCTCTGTCAGCAGGCATTTGATTCAGTTGGCTGTCGCGGTTGGGGGCGGGTCGATGTGATGGTCGATCACCAGGGTCAATTCCAGTTGCTCGAAGTTAACACTGTGCCTGGCATGACCAGCCACAGCTTAGTGCCCATGGCTGCCAAAGCCGCTGGTTTGGATTTTGATCAGCTGGTCGAGAAAATTCTCGCGGGGGCCCAGTAATGGCGAACAACAATACTAATCGTCGTGATCATCAGGCTTCAGGTTCGCTGCTGGAAACAGTTGGCAACCACTTGGCGCGGATTATGCTAGTTAGCGTGATGGCCCTAGTGGGTTATGGCGGAAGCCTGCTTTACCAACAAATTGATAAGCCCCTGACCAATGTGATGATCGGTGGCGACTTCACTTATCTGCAGCCCGCAGAGTTGAGCCAATTGCTCGCGGGGGAAGTGGATGGCGGATTTTTAAGCGTTGATTTGGCAGGACTCAGACAGGTGCTGCGCGCTCATCCCTGGGTAAGGGATGTGACCATAGGTCGCGAATGGCCGACCATGTTGAAAGTTGAAGTGACTGAAGAAGTGCCCATAGCTCGCTGGGGCAAGAAAGGCTTTCTCAATCGTTTGGGTGAAGAACTGATTATTGAAAATAACAGTCATCTGGGTGCGCTTCCGGTACTGCGTGCGGACACTGCTAGCTCCCGGGAGATGATGAAGAACTACCAGCTGATGGCTGAACTGCTGGTTCCCACTGGATTGAAAATTGCCGAATTACAGCGCGATAGCCTGGGTGTTTGGTACGTGGATACAGCCCCCGGCCTGCGCATGGTTATTGGTCGCGATCAGATCAGTGAAAAGATCCGCCGCTTCAACTTGGTATGGGCAGCGGGCCTCAATAAATATGTAAAAAATATAGAAGCAGTAGACCTGCGCTATCCCAATGGATTGGCTGTGGCTTGGCGCGAAACTGGGTTGGCGTTGCAGCAGAATGGAAATAGGCAAGACACTCAATATGGCACCCAAAACGACACCCAAAACGACACCCAAAACGACACCCAAAACGACACCCAAAACGACAATGCAGCCCCTGTTCAGGCATAACAGAGAGTTGGTGAGGTAAGAGTATGGCCAGTGAAAATGAAGAAAACATGATCGTCGGATTGGATATCGGCACCTCTAAGATCGTCGCTATTGTCGGTTCGATCGGCGAGCGCGGTGAGCTTGAGATTATAGGCACCGGAAGCTATCCCTCCTCAGGTCTTAAGAAAGGCGTAGTGGTCAATATTGAAGCCACCGTGAACTCAATTCAGCGGGCTATTGAAGAAGCCGAATTGATGGCCGGTTGCTCAATTCACTCGGTGTATGCGGGTATTGCCGGCAGCCACATTCGCAGTCTCAACTCCCACGGCATTGTCGCCATTCGCGACCGTGAAGTGCAGGAGCTGGATGTGGATCGAGTTCTGGATGCCGCGAGAGCAGTAGCGATTCCGGCGGATCAGGAAATCCTCCACGTGCTGTCTCAGGAATTTATTATCGACAACCAAGAGGGCGTACACGAGCCAATCGGTATGTCTGGCGTACGTCTCGAAGCCAAAGTACATCTGGTGACCTGTGCCGCTAATGCTGCTCAGAACATCAAAAAATGTATCCGCCGCTGCGGCCTGGAAGTAGAAGACATAGTGCTTGAGCAACTGGCGTCCAGCGACGCAGTGCTCACCGAAGATGAAAAGCAACTTGGTGTCGCACTAGTGGACATAGGCGGCGGTACTTCGGACATCGCCATCTTTACCGAAGGCGCGATTCGCTATACAGGCGTTATCCCAATCGCCGGTGATCAGGTGACCAATGATATCGCCATGGCGCTGCGTACACCAACGCCCCATGCGGAAGAACTGAAAATTAAATACGCCTGCGCACTGGCCAAACTGGCTCGTCCAGAAGAGACCGTAAAAGTGCCCAGCGTTGGCGATCGAGAGGCTCGGGATCTGTCCCGCCAATCCCTCGCCGAAGTGGTCGAACCACGCTACGACGAACTGTTTACTCTTATTCAGGCAGAAATACGTCGCAGCGGTTTTGAAGAGCTGATTGCCGCAGGTGTAGTACTTACCGGTGGCACATCAAAGATGGAAGGTGTGGTTGAGCTGGCGGAGGAAATTTTCCACATGCCAGTGCGAATTGGCACGCCGGTCAACATTAAGGGTCTATCGGATATAGTCAATAATCCGATCTATTCCACTGGTGTCGGCCTGTTACATTTTGGAGCCCAAGCTCAGCGCAAGCAGAGTGCGGGAGAGTCAAGAAAGGGTCCATCGCAGAGCTGGTTTAGCAAGCTCAAAAACTGGACCCAGGGTGGTTTATAAAAGGTCATCAATGTTGATGGCTATTTTTTAATTGAGAGGCGCAAGGGGAAACATATGTTTGAACTAGTAGAGAGCATTCCAAAGAATGCAGATATCAAAGTAATCGGAGTCGGCGGCGGTGGCGGCAACGCAGTCCGCCATATGATGGAAGGTAATATCGACGGCGTACAGTTTATCTGTGCTAACACCGATGCCCAATCACTCAACGATCTGAGCAATGCCACTGTCTTGCAACTCGGCGGAACACTGACTAAAGGTCTAGGCGCTGGCGCCAACCCTGAAGTCGGTCGTCAGGCCGCTCTGGAAGACAAAGAGCGCATTGCCCAGGCCATTGAAGGCGCTGATATGGTCTTTATTACCGCCGGTATGGGTGGCGGTACAGGCACAGGTGCAGCACCGGTGATTGCCGAAGTGGCCAAGCAGATGGGTATTCTTACCGTCGGCGTAGTCACGCGTCCCTTTGCTTTCGAAGGCCGCAAGCGCATGGATATTGCCAATCAGGGCATAGCTCAGCTTAAAGAGCGTGTTGATTCACTGATCATCGTGCCCAACGAGAAGCTACTCCAAGTTCTCGGCAAAGACATGACTGTATTGAACGCCTTTAAACAGGCCAACAACGTACTTTTCGGCGCTGTTCAGGGTATTGCTGACCTGATCTTGCTCGAAGGTCTGATCAACGTCGATTTCGCCGATGTGCGCACTGTAATGTCCGAAATGGGCATGGCAATGATGGGTACTGGCGAAGCCAGTGGTGAAGATCGCGCGGTTATCGCCGCAGAGAGCGCTATCAAGTGCCCACTGTTGGAAGATATCAACCTTCAGGGTGCCAAAGGTATTCTGGTCAATATCACCAGTGGTTATGATCTTACTCTGGGTGAATTTGAAGATGTAGGTAATATTATTCGCGACTTCTCAGACGAAGATGCCACCGTTATTGTCGGTAGCGTATTCGATCCAGAACTCACTGATAGCCTGCGTGTAACAGTAGTAGCCACCGGTCTTCAAGAGCCTGGTGAGAAGCGCCCGCCAATGAGTGTAGTAGTGGACAACCCGCCGCGCACCTCAAGAGGCGAAGTGGACTACGACAGCCTAGTTAAGCCAACTGTTACCCGTCGTGGTCAAGGCGCTGGGCAATCAACCGCCCGCAAGATGGATCTGCACTCCGATCCAGAGCTTGATTATCTCGACGTTCCAGCCTTTTTGCGCAAGCAAGCAGACTGATAATAGCGCCAGAAACCTCGCCCCCTGTCACCTTCGCCTCAGATTTAAAATCTTGGTGATAGGGGGTATCTCTGGTAATATCCCGAGCTTTCACCAAGAGAGTTAGGGCATGATAAAGCAGCGCACGTTAAAAAACGTGATACGTGCAACTGGCGTGGGTCTCCACACCGGCGACAAGGTCTACCTGACCCTGCACCCTGCTGAACCGGATACGGGCATTGTCTTTCGCCGTACCGATCTAGATCCCGTCGTAGAAATTCAAGCCAAAGCTGAAAATGTCGGCGACACCAAACTCTCTACTACCCTGATGAATGGCGATGTGCGTGTTAGCACCGTCGAACATTTGCTCTCGGCCTTTGCTGGCTTAGGCATAGATAATCTGATTGTCGATGTCTCCGGCCCCGAAGTCCCGATTATGGATGGCAGCGCCAGCCCCTTCGTGTTCTTACTGCAATCAGCGGGCATCCGCGAGCAGGACGCAGCGAAGAAATTCATTCGTGTGATCCGCGATGTCACCGTGCGTCAGGATGACAAAGTGGTTACCTTTAAGCCGTTTAATGGCTTCAAAGTGAACTTCGAAATTGAATTTGATCACCCAGTCTTTAAAACGCAGGCGCTCACCGCCAGTGTCGATTTTTCCAGCACCTCATTTGTTAAAGAAGTCAGCCGTGCACGAACCTTTGGTTTCATGCATGAGTTTGAATATCTGCGTTCCGTGGGCCTAGCCCGCGGCGGCAGCTTCGAGAACGCAATCGTAGTGGATGACCTAAAGATTTTGAACGAAGAGGGTCTGCGCTATGAAGATGAATTTGTAAAACATAAGATTCTCGACGCCATTGGCGACCTCTATCTGTTGGGTAACAGCCTGATTGGCGAGTTTAGCGCCCATAAATCCGGTCATGCATTGAATAATACCGCCCTGCGAGCACTGATTGCCGATACCGATGCCTGGGAAGTTGTGACATTTGTCGACAATCCAGAAGATGTACCTATCCAATACATGAAAGCCGGCTAGACAACAGTCAAATAGCGAATAAAATACGCTAAAAAGGTAAGTGAACAAGATAAGTGAATAAGAAAGCTAATAAGCACTAGACACTAGAAACCAGAGAACGGGTTATAAAGCGACAGTGAAAATTATTCTGATCAGCAACCGGGCCGAAAAAGTCCGCACCCTGAGCCTCAACAGTTGGGCCAAAGGACTGCTGTCTGTCTTATTACTGGGTATACCCGTAGCCACAGGCACACTGTTAGGCGTCAAAATCGCCGATGGTCGCTGGGAACTACTAGTCGAAAACAACATCAGTGAGATGCAGCACGAGCTGGTGCTTCAGCAGCAAGAAGTGGACAGTGGCCGCATTGAAGCAAGCCGCACACTCACCGCCATGACTATCAAGCTGGCCGAAATGCGCGCCCGCCTGATTCGCCTCGACGCACTGGGTGAAAGACTCACCCAGATAGCGCGCCTTGAAGATGGAGAGTTCAACTTCTCCAATACACCAGGTGTGGGTGGCCCCGAGGGCTCACCCCTACAGCGCAGCATCAGCTCAATCAACGTGCAGCCTGAGTTAACCGCGATCTTTGATCAACTGGACCGCAAGCTTGAAAATCGCGAATCCCAGTTACAAATACTCACCTCAATGATGTCCGACAACCGTCTCAAGAAAGAGCAGACCGTTGCCGGAACACCGATCAACAAAGGTTGGATGTCTTCCTCCTACGGCATGCGCACAGACCCATTCCATGGCAAAGAGCGCTGGCATGATGGCGTTGATTTCGCCGGTAAACAGGGCTCAGAAGTCATTGCCGTTGCCTCCGGTGTAGTGACCTGGTCAGCCAAGCGCAGCGGTTACGGCGATATGGTCGAGATCAATCACGGCGATGGCTTTGTCACTCGCTATGGCCACAATGAAAAGAATCTCGTGACCCTTGGCAGCATAGTCAAAAAAGGTCAGCAGATTGCCCGCATGGGCAGTTCCGGTCGTTCTACCGGCCCCCATGTACACTTCGAAGTGTACAAAAACGGCCGCACCGTCGACCCGGCAAGCTATATCCACAAGACCTACCGCTAATACCCCCGCACAACCTGTCGAAGCCCTACAGATGGCGTAAGCCCTAGGTAGAATTGGTCGACACTCTGGTTATCTTTTGCCCTGGAAGTCTCCTTATCTATTGATGGAAAAAATTACATGTTCGCAAATATATTCAAGAAAGTTTTCGGTACTAAAAATGACCGAGAAATTCGTAAGCTTGGTAAATCTGTCCTTAAAATCAATGAGCTAGAGGCCGGTTTAGGTGCCCTCAACGATGCTGACCTCAAGGCCGAAACCCTGCGACTGAGAGGCAAGCTAGAAGCGGGCAGCAGTCTCGACGAGTTACTACCAGAAGCCTTTGCTCTGGTCCGTGAGACGTCCAAAAGAGTCATGGGCATGCGTCACTTCGATGTGCAGATGATCGGTGGCATGACATTGCATCAGGGTCGCATTGCTGAAATGCGCACCGGTGAAGGTAAAACCCTGGTTGCCACATTGGCAGCCTATTTGAACGCACTGCCAGCCAATGGTGTGCATGTAATCACCGTGAATGATTACCTAGCCCGTCGTGATGCCCAGTGGATGGCACCGCTGTATCAGGCGCTGGGTCTTTCCGTTGGCGTGATTCAGTCCTATCAGGGCCCAGATAGCCCGAACTCTTTTATCATGGACCAAGGTGACGAGACCCTGCGTCCCAGCAGTCGTCGCGAAGCCTATGCCGCGGATATTACCTACGGCACCAACAATGAATTTGGTTTCGACTACCTGCGCGACAATATGGCCCTGCGCCAGGATGATAAATCCCAGCGCGGTCTCAGTTTCGCCATAGTCGATGAAGTGGACTCGATCCTCATCGATGAGGCGCGCACGCCGCTGGTTATCTCTGGCGCTGCTCAAGACAGTTCTTCTCTTTATCGCAGCGTTAATGCCCTGACCCTGAAACTGGACGGCGGCACTGAAGAAGAGCCGGGTGATTTTGTTGTTGATGAAAAAACTCGCTCAGTAGAACTCTCTGAAGATGGCTTCCAGAAAGTGGAAGATATCCTAATAGCTGAGGGCTTACTCACCGCGGACGAGAGTCTCTATCAGGCTGCTAACCTCGGCCTATTGCACCATGTACACTCAGCACTGCGTGCGCAAAACCTCTTTCAACGTGACGTTGAATATATAGTGCAGGACAACCAAGCCGTCTTAATCGATGAACACACCGGCCGCACCATGCCCGGACGCCGTCTCTCTGAAGGTTTGCACCAGGCCATTGAAGCCAAAGAAGGGCTGGATATTCAGCAGGAAAGCCAGACCTTGGCTTCCACCACCTTCCAGAATTATTTCCGTCTTTACGAAAAGCTCGCCGGCATGACCGGTACAGCTGACACTGAAGCCTTCGAGTTTCAGCAGATCTACGGTCTGCAGGTCATGGTTATCCCGACCAATGTTGAAGTGAAGCGCCAAGACCTCAATGACCTGGTATTTTTAACTCAGGAAGAAAAGTACGAAGCAGTGATTGAAGATATCGCCGATATCACCGCCAAAGGCGCGCCAGTGCTAGTGGGTACGGCCTCGGTTGAAACCTCCGAACTGCTCTCTCAGATGCTCAAAAAGGCCGGTGTTAAGCACAATGTATTGAACGCCAAGCAGCACGAGCGTGAAGCCAACATTATTGTTGAGGCTGGACTTCCCGGTGCGGTCACCATCGCCACTAATATGGCTGGTCGCGGTACAGATATCGTCTTGGGCGGCAATGTTGAAGCTGAGATCAAAGAGCTCGACAACCCCAGCGCAGCTACATTGGAAAAGCTCAGAGCCGAGTGGCAAGAGCGCCACAAAACGGTTATCGAAGCCGGCGGTCTGCATATAGTGGCCACCGAACGCCACGAGTCACGTCGTATTGATAATCAGCTTCGCGGTCGATCCGGTCGTCAGGGTGATCCAGGTGTCTCGCGTTTCTATCTATCCCTAGAAGATCCACTGATGCGCCTGTTTGCCTCAGACCGAATCAAAAACATGATGCGCTCAATGGGCATGGAGCACGGTGAATCTATAGAGCACAGCATGGTTACCAATGCCATTGTCAAAGCTCAGCGCAAAGTCGAAGGTCGCAACTTTGATATCCGTAAGCATCTGTTGGAATACGACGATGTGGCCAATGACCAGCGTCAGGTGATCTATCAGCAGCGCAACGACCTGCTTGAAGATGGCGATATCTCCGACGTGATTACCGCGGTTCGCGAAGACGTGGTAACCCAGTCTATGAATATGTTTATTCCCCCCCAGAGCCTTGAAGAGCAATGGGATATCGAAGGCCTGGAAAAATCCCTGCACACGGATTTCGCCTTGCAGTTACCCATCAGCCAGTGGCTCGAAGAAGACAATCGTCTCGACGAAGAGACTCTCCGCGCCCGCGTAATTGAGTTAGTGCAAGAGGATTATCAGACCCGCTACGCCGATGTTGGCCCGCAGATGCGTGAAGTGGAGCGTCAGATTATGCTCCAGGTGCTCGACACCCAGTGGAAAGATCATCTCGCCAATATGGACCAGCTGCGTCAGGGTATTGGTCTCCGCGCCTACGCACAAAAAAATCCTAAGCAGGAATACAAGCGTGAATCCTTCGCCATGTTCGAAGAACTGCTGGCCAATATAAAATACGAAACCATTCGTTTCCTCAGCCATATTCAAGTGGCCAGCGATGATGATATGCGCAAGCTCGAAGCTCAGCGCCGCAAAGAGCAGGAAGGCCGTGAGTACCAGCACGCACAGTCAGCAAATCTCGCTCAGGAACAGGGTGAAGAGGCGGCTCCAGCAGCACAGCCAGTGCAACGCCTCGGACCCAAGGTAGGGCGCAATGATCCCTG
>CAJQJT010000304.1 GCA_905478725.1 uncultured Pseudomonadales bacterium | reverse complement strand
AAGATTAAAGGGTGCCAATGTGGCAAAAGAGTGACAGCCAATATCCGAGCTGATATGAAACGGCCCAATATCAGCCTGTACCTGTTTGATAGCGCTAAATAGAGGACGTTCGGGGCAGCCAGTGCAGAGCCCTGAAGGTCTGGCTGGCACATTTTGTAAAAGGTTTTCGCGATCATCCTCTTGCAGAGGCGACTGCAGTTGATCCACTTCAAGGCTGCTTATCTTGGCACTGTCGGCTTGGCCGACAATTTCCATAAAGCGTGTTAGTCCGGTGAGCATCACCTGACCGGTGACATCCCCTGTTTGCGGTAAGATATCCTTGCCATGAACCTGGGTCTGGATATCTTGCTTGCGCAGCAAGCTCTGTATCGTTGGCTCTATATAGGCAGGCTGTCCCTCTTCAATCAGCAATACGTGCTTTTTACCGAGACAGAATTTAATCACTTCATCCGGCACTATGGGATAGGCCACATTCATTATATAGAGGGGAATATCGCTGTTGCCAAAACAGTCGGCTAAACCCTGTCGTTCAAGGGCGCGGATAACCGTATTGTAGGTGCCACCACAGGTGATGATGCCGAGCTCTTCCTGCTTGCCGGGAAAAAATTCATTGAGCTTATGCTGCTGAATAAAATCGATGGCCGCGGGCCAGCGCTGACTGATTTTATCCCGCTCCTGCTGATAGACATGGGGCGGCAGGATAATCTTTTCCGCCTCGCGATTGGGTGCCACTGGATTGAGATTGCTGTACTGGGGCGGCAGATTATCTTTGGCGATAAACTCGCCGGTGACATGGCAGCCGCGGATACGCATCATATAAAAGATCGGCGTGTTACTGGCTTCTGAGAGCTGAAAGCCTTTCTCGATCATATCCACAATGCTGGGCAGGTTGGGGCGTGGATCCATCAGCCACATCTGGGCTTTCATGGCAAAGGCATAGGTGCGCTCTTGCATAATACTCGAGCCCTCACCATAGTCTTCACCGACAATCACCATAGCGCCGCCAACCACGCCGGAAGAGGCAAGATTGGACAGAGCGTCGGAGGCAACATTGGTACCCACAGTCGACTTCCAGGTCACTGCACCGCGCAGTGGATAGTTAATCGACGCACTGAGCATCGCCGCCGCAGTAGCTTCACTGCCGCTGGCTTCAAAATGCACGCCCAGTTCACCCAATACATCCTGGGCATCATTTAACACATCCATTAAATGGGATATGGGCGAACCCTGATAACCACCGACATAGGAAACGCCGGACTGCAGCAGTGCCTTGGTAATGGCAAGTATGCCTTCACCCTGAAAAAGATCTCCTTCGCCTGCGCGAAGTTTTAGAACCTCTTTCTTAAAAGATCTTTCAGCCATCTGAAATCTAATCCTGTGTAATAAGTGCTAGTACTCGTGCTGGGCTGCCTGAGCCATCTTTAATTTTTAGCGGCGGAGCAATAATAACCGCGCCCTTGGGCGGTAACTTATCGAGATTTTGCAATCCCGCGAGTCCACACTTATTGGCGCCGTGCATCAGATTGTGGCAAGGAAACATAGGCTCTTGAGCAGCGGCCTGGCCACTGTCTGTGCCTACAGTTTCTACACCTACACCAATCACATCTCTTACTTCGGTAAGGTATGTAATGGCTTCAGGTTCCCAGCCCGGCGTGTGGCTGCCGTTATCGTCAACATTGAGATACTCATCTGTGGCGACTTTCTTTGACCAGTTGCTGTGAAAAAGAACCCAGGAGCCAGCTTCAATATCACCGTGCTTGGCTTCCCACTGTTTAATAAAGTCGACGCTCATCAAAAAATCGGGGTCGGCAGCAGATTCGGCAGAGGCGTCAATCACACAGGCCGGCGCGACAAAGGTTTCGACAGCCACTGTGTCTGTGGCGTGGTGGCTGTGGTCTTTGCCAGTGACCCAGTGAATAGGCGCATCAAAGTGGGTGCCAGTGTGCTCGCCACATTTGAAATTGTTCCAGTACCAGGCTGGGCCGCGGTCATCGTAACGGGAGATTTCTTCTATATGGAAGGGCCAAGATTTGCCCCATCCCATCTCTTCAGGTAATTGCAGGGTAGGTATGCCGGGTTCGAGTGTGGCGGTTAAATCGATAATTTTAATATTGCCGTTTGAAATGCCGCTAACCAGGTCAAGCAGTGCGTTGCTACTCATAATTATCTCCAATATTGGCTGTTTTTTTTATAATTCTATTGTGCATTATAAAATGATAGCTGGCTATGATTTTATTTTAAGCTTAAAATATCATCCTGATTCGTAATATTACTAATAGGAAACGCAATGCGCAAGACACTATTGCCTGAGGGCTGGGTTGCACCGAGAGGCTATTCCAACGGAATTCTTACTCAGGGTGGCCAGACTATTTATGTCGGTGGTCAAATTGGTTGGAATACACAGGCGGAATTTGAAACTGATGACTTTGTTGATCAGGTTCGCCAGACCTTGCAGAACGTCCGCGACGTCTTGGAAGCTGGTGGGGCAGGGCCAGAGCATATGGTGCGCATGACTTGGTACATCACCGACAAGCAGGCCTACGCCAATAATTTACGTCCAATTGGTCAGGCTTATAGAGATGTTATGGGTAAAAATTTCCCTGTTATGTCTGTGGTTCAGGTGGCGGCACTAATAGAAGATCGCGCCCAGGTGGAAATAGAAGTTACCGCCGTTTTCTAATGCTGCTGTAATGTTGTTGTAAGGAAAGTGTAATGTTTCCGTAGCCTCTATTCTGGCCTCTATTGTGGCCTCTTGAGAAAAAATGCGGTGGTCTCTAGGGACATCACCAGCGCATTGTTGTGGTTATAAATTGACACCGCCGACTGAACAATACCGCGGTCTGGTTTTGATTGAGACTGGCGCAGCTGAATAATTTTGTTTTCCCCGTGCAAACTGTCACCTGGACGCACCGGTGCTATCCAGCGCAGTTTATCAACCCCAGGTGAACCTAGGCAGTGGGACTGATTGAGAAAGCTGTCGCACTGCATACGCATAAAAATAGCCGCTGTATGCCAGCCACTGGCAATCAGTGAACCGAAAGGTGATTCTGCAGCAGCAATTGGGTCGGTGTGGTAGCTCTGGGGATCATACTTATTGGCAAACTCCAGTATCTCCGCTTCGCAGACTTTATATTCCTTAAGGATATATATATCACCGAGTTTAAAGCTTTCAAAGTAATTCATCGTTAGTACATCCTTAGTCAGTCTAAGTGCGCTATAGGTTGTGATGGGCCTGGCAGGCCGCCGGCTAAATAACCCCCTCTAATTTTACGATTGTTTATTTTTGTTGCATGATAGGGAGGTCATGATCTAAGATATCATTTTAAGCTTAAAATAAATATTAAATAAAGCTTAGTTGAACCACATAGAATTATAAGTATCAGCAACTGCCTATAAAAATAATTAAGGCTGATTGCTGGATTGGTTTTTTGTAGTGGGGAGGGAAGACTATGTCGGCTAAGAGTCCGATGTATAACGACAATAAACTTAAGTTAGGGATTTTTTCCGCAAACTGCTCCGGTGGTATGGCGGTAACGAAAGTTGAAGAGCGCTGGGAAAATACCTGGGCAAATAATCTCGACTTGGTGCGTCAATGCGACGCTGCCGGCATTGAGTTTATGCTGCCAATTGCCCGCTGGATTGGCTATGGCGGTGATACAGACTTTCATGGTGGCGTACTTGAAACCGTCACTTGGGCTGCCGGCCTCTTAGCTCATACTGAAAACATTCAAATCTTCGCCACGGTTCACACCGCCTTTAACCACCCCATTGTGTCAGCCAAACAGCTTGCGACTATTGACCACCTTGGAAATGGCCGAGTGGGTCTCAATGTAGTGGCCGGCTGGAATAAACCTGAATATGACGCCTTTGGTGTGGAGCTCTCTGCAGAACATGCTCAGCGCTATGCCTATGCTCAGGAATGGTTTGACTATGTGCAGAAGCTCTGGACAGAAGAGCAGGCCTTTGACTGGAATGGTGAATTCTTTCAGGGCACCGGGGTTTACAGCAACCCGCGGCCAGCGCAAAAACATATTCCAATTCTCAACGCAGCAGCCTCTGCAGAGGGCCGTAACTTTGCCATGCAAAATGCGGACTTTTTGTTTACCCCAGTCTTCACCCTAGAGCAGGCCACAGAAGTGGTGGCTGATATTAAGACTAAATCAGCCGCTGTGGGGCGAGATGTAGGGGTGTTTACCTTCTGTTCTGTGGTCTGTCGACCGACCCAAAAAGAAGCTGAAGACTATCTCGATTATTACGCCAACCAGAATGCCGACTGGGAAGCTGTAGACTATTTAATGAAACTCCAGGGTATGCATGCTCAGTCATTTACGCCTGAAGCTCTGGCCAGTTTTAGAGACCGTTTTGCTGCAGGTCACGGCGGCTATCCACTGGTCGGCACGCCGGATCATATTGCCGATGAGTTAGAAAAATTAAGTCACACAGGATTGGCCGGATTGACATTATCTTTCGTTGATTACGCTAAGGAATTTCCTTATTTTCGCGATGAGGTGATTCCACGATTAGAGCGCAAGGGTCTACGCTTACCTGTTGGTTAGCGGACGCTTGATGAGCAAATAATAAAAATAAATAAAAAAATTACCAATAACAAGAGAGGGGAATAGACATGAAAAGAACACCGTTAATTACATTCGCATTATTAGGTCTGGCGCTAGCAGTGCAGCAGGCTACTGCGGCCAGTATTCTAGAAGAAGTGATAGTCACCG
>CAJQJT010000303.1 GCA_905478725.1 uncultured Pseudomonadales bacterium | reverse complement strand
TTAATCGCCAAATGGGGGAAGCAGATCAATGTGTGGGGGCCGTAGGCGGCAAATTCCATAACATTGGAATAGGTACGCTCAGCGATGGTGTCTGGGTGGGCTGCGGCAAAATGGTAGCCTTCCAGATAGCCATCGTAGGCCACTTTCCAGTTGGCGCCATCGATCTTGCGCTGACCACAGAAGTGCCAGTTTTCCATACCCAGGCGTCCGATGTCTTCCATTATGCCGCCCAAAAAGCCGTCGAAATCGACTTCGTCATCACCAGGCTCAAGCACGGTAAAGATCATTCCGCCACGCTCATAGACAGGAAGCTGAGTTAAGCCGTTAGTCTGCTTGTCAAAATCACCAAATTTTTCTTGATCGGCAACACCGCGCAGTACGCCATCGTTGCTGTACATCCAGCCGTGATAGGGGCAGGTAAAGCGCGACTTATTACCGCAGGGTTCGGTGGCCACAGTCATGGCGCGATGGGAGCAGGCATTGAGCATCACCCGAGCCGTGCCGTCTTTGAGGCGCGTAATCAGCAGGGGTTTGTCGAGAAACTGAAAGGTTTTATAGTCGCCGGCATTGGGCAGTTCTGCGGTCAGGGCAACAAATACGGGAACCTTTTTAAAGATCAGGTCCATTTCCTGCTGCCAGATATCGGCATCGGTATAGTTTTTCGAAGGCACAGACAATGTGCCTGAGGCTTGGTCTGTGGTGTTATTGTCAACGTCATCAATGATGCGGGCGACAATACGGTTGTAGTTTTCTGCAATAGTCATGCTCAATATTCCTTAGCTGTTGAAGGGTTTTAGGCTTCGGGAAGCACCAGCGGGCCCACGGCTGAGAGGTCGTAGCGAATAACATTCATGCCTGTGATTTCCACGGTGCCACAGAAGGCCATAAATTCGACAATATGCGGCATGCCCAAGTGCGCCAACAGCGCCTCGTCGTTTTCCCACTGCTCGGTAATCCAGATTACATTGGGCAGACTGATATCCACGGCTATGGCGTAGAGATGGCAGCCGGGTTCGGCGTGAGTGGGTTCAATAATGCTCTGCGCAGCTGCTATATAGGCTGCGATGTCTTTGGAGGCCAGTTCAATTCGTGCGGAGATAGCTAACATAATGGAATTTCCTGTTAATCAGAATAAGGTTTTAGCGCGGCTTAGTTGCCGATGCCATCAAAGCCTAGATACATAAGCTCATAGGCTCCAAGAAGGAAGGCTCTGGCTTCGTCTTCGCGGCCTTCTTCGGCGATAAATTCGGAGTCATAGGTGAGGCGGCAACCGCCGTCATCCAAGACTGAGAGTTTGCCAGTCGCCTGATAGTGCAACAGTCCGGCAGGTCGTTCGCCGACGATTGAAAGCTGCAATGTATGGTTGGCGAGGTCGAGAGCATCCAGACGTTCACTGACAGGAGAGTCAAAGCCAACATTGTAAATATGACGGGTCATGCCGACACCGCTGCCATCCAGTTCGACGCGATCAATATCAATAGGTGCGTTGGCTGGCCACCAGGCTTTGATATTGCCAAAGTCCATGAGTAGCTGCCAGATGGTCTCGATTGGCGAACTGATATCGTGATGAGAGTGCAGTTGGATCATGTTTGAAGGCTCGCTATAGATAAATTTTTATTTGTTTTTATAATAGTTTGTATAAGAGCTGCTGCCTGGCTCTAGGCTAAACCAGACGGCAGTGTTTTGCGATCTTTACCTAAGCTCTTAGCCTATAGCCCTTAGCCTATAGCCCTTAGCTCTAAGCCGATAGCCCCTAAGCGTTAAGGCCAATATCACCCTGAGCAAAGATGGAGTTCAGTTCCCGATGAGTAATGCGCCATCCCTCGGGGGTACGCACTAGCTTATCGGTGTACTCGCCCCAGACCATGAGCACTTCGCCCACATAGTCACCTAGGCCAGCGTGCATCGCAGACAGGTAGCATGTGGTATGAGCTTCATCGCCGTTTACTTGGATTTCGTAATTACCCAGCAGATGCTGAGTGGTTGCGCACTGGGAGAGAACGCCAGAGATTAGGTCACTGATGGCCTGACGGCCTTCAAACTGGCCAATACCAATAAAGTTAGCCACTGCATCTGGGGTAAAAACCTGTTCCAGTTGCGACCAGTTGCGCTTATCGATAGCGGATGCGTAGAGATTGAGCACCGTTTGAATTTCTAGGTGATCAGAAAAATGCTGTGGTTCTTGAGCTGCCATTGCAGGCCTCCGGTATGATTTTATTGCGGGCCCCAGCACAACTGCAGGGGCGGGAAATGCTTTTATTATTATGCTATTAACAGTATGAATACTACTTGGCCGCCTACTAGCAGTCAATAAAAACCATCACACATGTTTGTTATTTACCTATGGGATTCCCTCAGGTAACATATGGAACAAATATGAGAGCTGCTATTCTACTGCGCTGTCAGCATAACTAATAAAAATGGATACAGATATATGACGCAGATGAACACTCGAGTGCTGCTAGCACGCAGGCCTGCCGAACATTTAGTGGCAGCGGATTTCGCTGTGGATACACAACCAGTGCCGAGCCTAGAAGAGGGCCAGTTTCTGATTCAGAACACTTATCTCTCTATGGATGCAGGCTTTCGCCAGTGGATGAACGAAGATTCCGGTGATAACTACCTAGCCTCTATGCCCCTGGGTGAACCAGTGCAGAGCATTATTATGGGCACTATTATTGAGTCTCGTCACAGCGGCTATCCGGTGGGCAGCGCAGTGATGGGCAGAACCTCCTGGGAACAATACAGCGTTGATGATGGCACTGACTTTATGGCTATCCTCGATCTGGACCCCGATGTGGAGCCCTACGAATATCTCGCCAGTCTCGGCCCCTCGGGCATGACGGCGTATTTTGGCCTGATGGATATAGGCGCGCCAAAAAGCGGTGATGTCTTTGTGATCAACGCTGCTGCTGGTGGCATTGGTTGTCTCGCTGGACAGATGGCCAAGGCTGAAGGCTGCTCTACTGTGGGTATTGCCGGCGGCCCTAAGAAGTGCGCCTGGCTGCAGGATACTTTGGGCTATGACCAGGTGATAGATTACAAATCCGGCGAGTCTTTCGATGATCAGTTGGCCGCGGTTGCTCCCAATGGTGCAGATATTATGTTTGATAATGTTGGCGGACCCATGCTCGGCTCTATGCTCGGTCATCTGGCCGAAAATGCTCGGGTAGTTCTCTGCGGTGCTGTGTCTCAGTACGAGCGCGAAGGCGGCCACGAAAGTGTTGCCAATATGTGGGAACTGATCACCAAGCGGGCCAAAGCCGAAGGCTTTATGTTCTCAGATTATGTGGATCGCTATCCCGAAGCGCTGGAATATATTGCCGCCATGCTCAAGGCTGGCACATTGGTTAGTCCTGTGCATATTTCTCACGGTATTGAATCTTCAGGGCAGGCGTTTATCGATATGCTCGATGGCAATAGCACGGGAAAATGCTTGGTTAAGCTTTAGGCTACAGGCTACAGGCTACAGGCTACAGGCTACAAGCTACAAGCTACAAGCTACAAGCTACAAGCTACAAGCTACAAGCTACAAGCTTGAAGTTTTAGGGCTCCGCAGTTGAGAGTCCTCTAGCAAGGTTGTCCCCCCCCGATCCCTTGCTGGCG
>CAJQJT010000302.1 GCA_905478725.1 uncultured Pseudomonadales bacterium | reverse complement strand
GTATCGGCCAAGCCGTGAATCTTTGGGCCGTAGGCGACATTGTCATAGATCGACTTGGGGAAGGGATTGGGCTTTTGGAAAACCATTCCAACTCGGGCGCGCAACTCAACCACATCCAGCTTAGGGGCATAGAGGTTTTCACCGTCCATACAAATCTCCCCTTCGACGCGGCAGCTTTCAACCGTGTCGTTCATACGATTTAGCGAGCGCAGGAAGGTCGACTTGCCGCAGCCCGATGGGCCGATCATAGCAATCACTTCGTTCTTGGCTATATCCACACTAACGTTGTGAATCGCCTGTTTGTCATCGTAGAAAACGTTAACATTGCGCATGGTCATCTTCGGTGCTTCAGTAAAACAGCTGCCCACAGTGACCTGATTATCGGCCACTTCGAGATTTTGTTTTACTTCAGCCTTGGCGCCCATTACAGGGTTAATTGCATTCATAGCTTTTCCTTTCTACCAGCGACGTTCGAGGCGCTTGCGCAACCACACGGCGGATGTATTCATAACAATTAAAAAGCTCAGCAGCACCATAATGGCGGCGGAGGTTTTTTCGATAAAGGCGCGCTCTGGACTGTCGGCCCAGAGAAAAATCTGCACTGGCAGAACGGTTGCCGGATCACTGAAGCCACCGGGGATATCAACAATAAAGGCGACCATACCAATCATCAGCAACGGAGCCGACTCACCTAGGGCCTGAGCCATACCGATAATCGCACCGGTAAGCATGCCGGGTAAGGCCAGCGGCAGAACATGGTGCAGGACCATCTGATATTTCGAGGCACCCATACCCAGGGCCGCTTCACGAATCGACGGCGGCACTGACTTAATGGCCGCACGGCTGGTGATAATAATGGTCGGCAAAGTCATCAATGTCAGCACCAGGCCACCCACTATGGGCACCGATCTCGGGACATGGAAAAAGTTAATAAAAATCGCCAGACCCAGCAAACCAAAAATAATCGATGGCACCGCGGCTAGGTTGTTGATGTTCACTTCGATGAAATCGGTCCAACCATTTTTTGGCGCGAATTCTTCAAGATAGATTGCAGCAGCCACACCTATGGGGAAAGACAGCATAAGGGTCAGCAGTAGAGTGAACAGCGAACCCATCACAGCACCGCGAATACCAGCCTGTTCTGGCTCTCGGGAATCGCCACGGGTAAACAGGTTGCTGTTAAATTGCAGACGAATCTTGCCTTGGTCGTGAAGCTCGCCAATCCACTCTACCTGCTTGTCAGATAGACGCGCGGCATAGGGTTCGCCATCGAGCCAGGACTTGTAATAGGTATCTATATCGTCGTCGGCCAATATCCAAATGGTTTCACGGGTGCCCAACAACATGGGGTTGGCGAGCAGCCGATCCTTGAGATCAAAGCCAGAACCATTACTCACTAGGCCATAGAGCTTGCGTTTATCACTGCGTCCAGACACATCAGGAAACTGCTCACGCAAGGCCTGCTTGGGAACCGCCTGCCAATTACCCAGAATCAATTGCTCTGGGTCGGTAAGATTATCGACACCAATCAGGTCCTGATCGTATTCGACTTCCAATTGCAGATAAGCAATGCGAAAAGCGCCGTGACCTTTGCTGACAATATCGGTAAACAATACGGTAACCGCAGCCAGGCCAATAAAGATGGCGAGACGGCCATACCAACGAAAAAGCCGTTCCGAACGGTTGCGTCGGCTGAGGGACTTTCTAATTTTTTCTAGATTATTTACGGGCTTATTGTCTGGCTTAGTCATATTGCTCTCGATATTTCTTAACAATCTGTAGGGCAAAGATATTCAGCATCAGGGTGACCACAAACAGCATCAAGCCTAGGGCAAAAGCGGCCAATGTTTTCGGACTATCAAATTCCTGATCGCCGGTTAGCAAGGTAACAATCTGCACCGTAACCGTGGTCACTGATTCAAGCGGGTTAGCGGTCAGCTTGGCAGCCATACCGGCGGCCATGACTACAATCATGGTTTCGCCAATGGCACGGGATACGGCGAGCATAATGCCGCCGACAATTCCCGGCAGTGCGGCGGGAATAATCACGTTGCGCACGGTTTCAGATTTGGTGGCGCCCATGGCCAGTGAGCCGTCGCGCATAGACTGAGGCACAGCGGTAATCACATCGTCTGCCAGGGAAGAGATAAAGGGAATAATCATCACCCCCATCACACCGCCTGCGGCCAATGCACTTTCAGAGGAGACCGTAAGGCCAAAGCTAGCACCCAGATCGCGCAAAAACGGCGCCACAGTTAAGGCGGCAAAGAAACCGTAAACCACGGTTGGGATACCGGCCAATACTTCCAGTGCTGGCTTGGCAATACTGCGCACGGATTTGCTCGCGTACTCGGCCAAGTAAATTGCCGACATCAGACCGACGGGCACAGCGATACACATGGCCACAGCCGAAATTAATAAAGTACCCACAAATAGTGGCACTGCACCAAAGCTGCCTGAGGAACCCACCTGATCTTCACGGATTGCAGTTTGCGGGCTCCAATCAAGGCCGAAGACAAAGTCATCTATGGGCACTGATCGAAAGAATTGTATGGATTCGAAAAGCACTGAAAGGACAATGCCCAGAGTAGTGAAAATCGCTACGCAGGCGCAGGTGAGAAGCAGCTTCTCCATCACCTTTTCAACACGGGGACGGGCGCGGAAAGTCGAAGATATCCGCGACCAGCTCCAACCAAAGCCCGTCAGTGACAGGGTTAACATCAGCGCGGTCAGTGACCAGCGCGAAATCTCCTGTAGCCTTAGCATAAGATCCGCAGCCACAACCAGTGCCGGCTGTTCACCTTTGCGTGGCAATACGCCATCGGCAAGATTAGTAATTTTATTTAACAGTAAACTTTCGCTGGAGGCATCGATAACCATGCCACCGCTCGCTAGAGACTTGAGCACGATACTGTGAATCAGTGGACCATCGAAGATCATCCACAGGCCTAACAACAGCAGTGACGGCAGTGCACACCAGAGAGCGACATGAGCGCCATAGTAAGACGGCAAGGAGTGAATATGGCGGATCCCGCCCAGAGGTTTGGCTAGGGCCAGTGAACGGCCGCGACCCAAATAAAAGGCAAAAAGGCCCAATCCGAGTATTAATATAAGAATATTCGTCGCTTGCATATTACTGGCACAATCTCGTCAGATAAAAAAACAGCCCGGTCAAACTGACCGGGCCGTACTGTGACAACTTATGGTACTTATTTCAATCCTTCTTTGCCTGTCATAGGCACCAAACCGCGAGTATTTTCAGCCATAGCTCGGCGCTCTTTGATAGGCAGCGGGATCATGCCTTTCTCTGCAAGATAACCTTCTTCACCCCACGCTTTTTCGCTGGTGAACTCATTCAGATAACCTTGTATACCAGGTACAACACCGACGTGGGCCTTCTTCACGTAGAAGTACAGTGGACGGGAAATCGGGTAAGACTTATCGGCGATAGACTCAAAGGTTGGCTCTATAGACTCGATCGAGGATCCCTGCACCTTGTCAGCGTTTTGATCGAGGAAGCTAAATCCGAACACACCTAATGCAGCTGGGTTAGCTTCAAGCTTCTGTACGATCAGGTTGTCATTTTCGCCGGCTTCAATATAGGCACCGTCTTCGCGAATCGTATGACAAATTTCTTTATAGGCACGCTTATCAGTTTTCTTTAGCGCGGCAATCCAATCGATTTTCTTACAGCCGCCTTCCAGACCCAGCTCGGCAAAGGCATCGCGAGTACCAGAAGTTGGCGGGGGACCCATTACTTCGATAGCGGTGTTCGGCAGTGCCGGATTAACATCGCTCCAAGTTTTGTACGGATTCTCGATCAACTCTCCAGCAACAGCGCCGGGCACCTTGGCAGCCAGGGCCAAAAAGATGTCCTTGCGTGTCAACTGCATAGGAGCAACCTTTATCGAGTTGGCGATAACAATGCCGTCATAAC
>CAJQJT010000301.1 GCA_905478725.1 uncultured Pseudomonadales bacterium | reverse complement strand
AAAATACGCCCAAGCTGGATACCTGTTTAGCACCTTAGACCTCTCTGAAAGCCTCAGCGCTGTAGCAGCAAAACACAACGCCCTAGTGAACTATGTAATCTGGTACATCATGGATTACCAAGCGCCTTATCTAGCTAGACGCCAAGACCAGAACAAGGCCTACAACCTATATCGAAAAGCTAGCCGTCAGAGCAACTTTGACTGGTCGAGCACGATGGAGGTTTACACAGCCAATGACCGAGGCACTACCCGTGAGTTCTTTGCTGTACTACCACCGATTGCAACACCGATCCCCGGGGCATTGTTTTTATTTGGCTCCATGGCTCTAGGACTCTTTGGTATAGTGACACGCAGACGCGGTTCACTTAAGGCATAAAGCTTGTAGTGATTGGCCTGTAGTAAATAGCCTGTAAAAAAATAGTTTTTAATAAGTCGCTTTTAATAAGTCGCTTTTAATAAGTCGCTATGCCAAAAGCCCTACCTCTCGAACTAGAGGTAGGGCTTTTTCGTATCTGTAGACGTTGTCTTAGAACAAATGAAATGAATATATCGCCCGAGCCATTTGAACGGCTCTTGCCGAGAGTAACGCAACTCCATATCGATAACCGCAGCCCCATCTTCATGGCCACCCCGCTGAGTCGTGACATAGTCGTGAAAGACCCGAATACCCGAACTGTAATCTGTTGCCAACTCAGCCTGATCAACCCATTGCTGCACAGTGTCAGGTTGCAGTGGCTCGCCAGGAGTGAGACTTTTTGGGTGAGCGGAAAACTCCCCCTGTAATACATTAAAGTTACCACGAATTAAATTGCGGTAGACCAGTGCGTTTTGGTTGTAAAACGTCAGCGATAGCAATCCGTCGGGTTTCAGGTAGCTCTCTAGATCGGCAATCAACAGCTCAGGCTTGGCAAGCCATTCGATCAAGGCATGACTCATTACCAGATCAAACTGACCTAGACCTTCATTTTTAAGGGCTTGGTATGGTTGCTGGTGCCAGATAATCTGATCAAGCACTCCTGCTTCCTGCGCCAGTTTTTGTGCCGCCTCAAGCATCTGCTGAGAGAGATCGTTGTAGACCACCTGATGCCCAAGCTTGGCCAGCGCCACTGTCAACTGCCCCAACCCGCCGCCAATATCTAATACCCGCAACCCAGCCTGAGGTGCTTGAGATTCAAGGTGCGGTAACACAGCCAGCAGGTCCCGCCAGATAACCGCGAGACGAATATCCCCTTTGAGGCCGCCATAGACCTTGCGGGCAAACTTCTCGCTCAGGTCGTCGAAATTTCTATCAACCGTATTTTTACTCAAGCTGGTGCTCGCAGGGTCGTGGAATGGGTAATACATAATGAATAGCGCGATGTTAACCGGAATCCAGCCCTGCAGATATAGCGAAGCGCGCATTTGACCTTTACAATGAGCGTCTAAATAAAAGGTCCCTCTTATGTCCCAACCCATCACTTCCGAACAGTCAGCACCTCAACTACCCGCTTCTCACCAAACGGAAACGGTGCTGCTTACCCAAGAGCTTATTCGTCGTCGCTCAGTGACCCCGGATGACTGTGGTTGTCAAGAAGTCATGATTGAGCGGCTCAGTGCCATCGGCTTTAAGATTGAGCGACTTCGGTTTGGCGATGTGGATAATTTTTGGGCGGTTCACGGCGAATCAGGGCCAACCCTCTGCTTTGCCGGACATACCGACGTAGTTCCCACAGGACCAGAGCAAAATTGGCAGCAGGCGCCTTTTGATGCAACGATTGTTGATGGTCATATAGTCGGCCGTGGCGCCGCGGATATGAAAGGTTCTCTAGCCGCCATGGTTGTGGCCTGCGAGCGCTTTGTTGCAATCAACCCCAACCACAGTGGCCGTATCGCTTTCCTGATCACCAGTGATGAAGAAGGTATTGCCATAGATGGCACCGTTAAAGTGATTCATCTGCTGAAAGACCGCAACGAGCTGCCAGAATGGTGCCTGATTGGCGAGCCCTCGAGCACCGCAAAATGTGGCGATGTAGTTAAAAATGGTCGCCGCGGTTCATTGGGTTGCACACTTACTGTCAAAGGTCAGCAGGGCCATGTGGCCTACCCTCAGCTAGCGGATAACCCAGTTCATAGAGCCGCCCCAGCACTGGCTGCACTGGCTAGCGAAGTCTGGGATCAGGGCAATGAGTTTTTCCCCGCCACCAGTTTCCAGATTTCCAACATTCAAGCCGGTACTGGTGCGACCAATGTGATTCCAGGGGAAATGCAGGTGATCTTTAATTTCCGCTTTTCAACCGAGTTGACTGAGCAGCAAATCATTCAGCGAGCAGAGAGCATTCTCGACCAACATGACGTTAAGTATTCAGCCAACTGGCATCTCAGCGGCCATCCGTTTTTAACGTCTAGCGGAGAATTGGTCAGCGCCACGGTTGAGAGTATTGCCGAGGTCACTGGCCTAGAGACAAAGCTTTCCACGGCCGGCGGCACCTCTGATGGCCGCTTTATCGCGCCACTGGGAGTTCAGGTAATCGAGCTGGGACCAGTGAACGAAAGTATTCACAAGATCGATGAAAACACCAATATAGATGGTCTCAACTCTCTCACCGAGATCTACCAGACGATTTTAAGCAAGCTGCTGCCGTGACACTGATCGCGGCGACTGCGCCATGAACGCCCTCAATAGCGGTCTCTATGTCGCAACCATACTAATCTGGGGTTCAACCTGGCTGGCAATAACCTATCAGCTTGGCGAAGTGGATCCCCTAGTATCGGTGATCTATCGCATGGCGCTGGCATCGGGCCTACTGTTTATCTGGTGTCGACTGAAAAACATTCCTCTGGTCCTCAGCCTGCGCGATCACCGCTTTATGGTGGCTCAGGGCTGCTTTCTGTTTGGTTTAAATTACTGGACTATCTATTGGTCTGAGGTCTATCTGCCCAGTGGTCTGGTTGCGGTGATTTTTTCACTATTAGTCTTTTTCAACATCATCAATGGTAGGATTTTTCTCAAGCACCCAGTGACATTGCAGACTGTTGTCGGCGGCTTGGTTGGCCTGAGCGGTATCTGTATGCTGTTCTACCCCGAATTCGCCTTGCTCTCGGATGAAGAGTCCACCTCCAACGACGCCCTGCTGGGTTTTGGGCTGGCATTTATAGCCGTGGTCTTTGCTTCTCTGGGTAATATAGTAGCAACCCGAAATGGCAATACCGGCATCTCGGTTTGGGCGATTAACGCCTGGTCAATATTCTACGGTACGGCAATTTTAACCCTCATCGCTCTGGTCAGCGGTGCCGAGTTCTCCTATGGTTCGACCCTGGAGTACACACTATCTCTGATCTATCTGTCGGTATTTGGCACTATTTTGGCTTTTGGTGCCTACCTAAAGCTATTGATCAATATAGGTCCCAGTCGTGCTGGCTACACCTCGCTGATTATTCCCTTTGTAGCGATTGTGCTGTCGACATTGTTTGAGGACTACCAATGGACTTTGCTGGCTGCAGGGGGATTTGTACTGGTGGCACTAGGCAACTATATAGTGCTGAAACGACGCTGAGACTAAGGCAGCTGCCGCCTTTTAGATGGGAAGCTTTTTCAGCGCATAGACATCGTAGCGCGTAGACTTTCCCTCAAGAGAATAATTCGGCTTGCTCTCGGCCAAGAACCCCGCTCCAGCAGGACGCTTTACCACTACCCGATAACGTGCAACTGTCAGGGCATCCGCAAGCAACTGATCCGCATCCGGATCATTCCCAACAATGGCATGAAAGGCCTGCATTTGTTTTTTTACCTTGGCGGATTTTTTACGCAGGGGAAACATCGGGTCCACATAGACCACATCTGGACGCCAGACTTCAGCTTGCGGGTCTGCTTCAGCCTTGATTAAACTCTCCACCAGCTGACTGAGATAGCTAGCAGCACTACCCTCATTCAGACTAAGCCGACCCATAATAGCAGCCAACTCATCGTCACCCTGTGTAAACTCCTCCTGCCCGGCCTCTAGGCCGCGCCTGAGACCATCGTCAAGCAGACTGTGGACAACCGGATTGCGCTCTAGCATGGACACCCTGCAGCCCAGAGAGGCCAGCACAAAACCGTCGCCGCCAAGGCCTGCAGTCAGATCTAACACCTGGGGTGCAAACTTTCCCGAGACCCCAACTGCCTTGGCAATCGCCTGACCATTACCCCCGCCATGGCGTCTACGATGACTATGCTCCGAACCGGCAAAATCACAGATGATTGACCCATAGCCTTTATCCGGCGATGGACGCAATACCAAACCCTGTTCAGTAAACTCAAGAAGGTAGTCATAACCTTCGGTATCAACTTGAACAGGCATGCATAGCTTTTCCGCAAGAGCCTCAGCCTGAGGCTTAAAGACACCCGATTCGTAGGCGACGCGAATGATCGGAAGGCTGTCTGCAGGCATCGAATAGTTCCTAAAATTATGCGGCGAAGATCAGAGTTGGTGACCTAACCTGTGGATTCATTGATCGCAGCGATTATAGCGTTACAGGGAGACAATCGGACACCTATAATGCAGCAATCAATAACTAACCTATGCCGCCAATCCCTAGTAGCCTCACCGGAGTGTTTTATGTCTTTTAGCGACCACCTTTTTGCCCGCCGTCTCCTGACCACAAGCAGAGCTGCGAGTCTTATTTTGAGCCTATTACTAGTTGCAGGCTGTGAGCGCTATGCAGTCACTCTTAACCAGCAGCCGATCTATACGCCAAAAGTGATTTACAGCGGTTACCAGATTGCGGATACCGCTCTGTCTAACTGCGTCAAACTTACCTTAGCCGAAGCAAAGGTAACTCAGCCTGAGCAACTGGAGACACTTAACTGCAGTTTCGCCGGGGTCACAGATCTCTCTGGTATTGAACTTTTTTCACAGCTCAAAACAATTAACCTAAACAGCAACCAACTCACGGATATCAAAGCACTGCTATTTCTCGGTGAGTTGCGTCAGGTCAACCTCACTGAAAATCCATCGCTCAGCTGTATAGATGTAGCTGCACTTGATGAATTGCTAAAGGATGCCATCATAGCTGCGCCAGTCTGCAATAAAGTGTTGCTAAGGTAGACTTTGTACGCTACGAGGGTGAAAAAAAGATACCCACAAATCCTGTGGATAACTTTGTGGATGAAATGCTATATGAGCCTACTAAAGGCCCCAAAAGTGGGCCTAACTGTTAGATTGATCATTTTTTGATCAGATAACAATAACCATACAAATCAATGACTTATGATTTTGCCGGTCAAAAATCAATAGCTTACGCGGCTTTTGTAAACTTAATCGTAGAAACAACAGCTATCTGTGGAAAAAAACCCAAAATAGTTTTCATAAACAGCAAAATAGATATTGCAGTGACTAAAAAAATGTTTTAGAGAGGAGAACTATTTCACAAAGGATTTAGCTGAACAACCTTTCAGGCACTACCAAAATACCAACGGAAAGCGCTAATCCTCAAAATATTCTAACAGCCTTAATCTTGCCCTTGATCAACTGAGTGCAGCCGGTTGGAGAAGGCCCCTGAAGGAGAGCTGTTTTAAGAGAGCTGTTTTAAGAGCGCTGTTTAAAGAGAGCTATTTAAAAAAGACTACTTAGATAAAGTCACTCGAAGACAGCTAGTTTAGCTCCAGCCAGTCAAAGCCCTGCTGCTGGCAGGCATAGTGCAAATTACCGCCGCCATGAATCACCGCCTCTACTGCCGCCTTCACTTTTTCCAAGCTGTTGTTCTTCTCACTGATATGCCCAATCACTAACTGTTGCATACGCTGCTGATCGAGAACTGACAGTAGCTGAGCCGTCTGCTGGTTATTGAGATGGCCCCAAGGACCTGCGACGCGGTCTTTTAAAAACTCGGGGTAACTGCCGGCGTAGAGCATATCGAGATCGTGGTTGGCTTCAATCAACAAACCGTCGCACCCGGCATACACAGACTCTATATGAGGCGTTAGGGAGCCGACGTCGGTGAGTATTCCAAGTTGGTGCTGTTCGCTGTTAAATAGGAACTGGACAGGCTCTCGAGCATCATGGGGTACAGGTACAGGAGTGACATGAAGATCACCGATCTGAAACGCCTGATGACTGTCGATGATTTTAAAGGGGTAGTCTTTGCCGTTGGCTTTTTTACTTCGCACACAGCCCGCAGTGACATAGACGTCGATAGCAAACTTTGATGCCAGGGGCACAACCCCTTTCCAGTGATCACTGTGTTCATGGGTGACCAAAATGGCGTCTATATTTTCCGGAGTCTTGCCGAGTTTGGCCAGCCTCTGAGTGGTGTCGCGAATGGAGAATCCGCAATCGATCATCAGACAGGTGTCGCGCCATTCGACCAGAGTTGAATTACCTTTGCTACCACTGCCGAGAGATGCGAAACGCATAGAGTTAATAACCTTTTACGAGCAAGCTTTTAAACACAAAGGCTTAATAACTCTAAATAACAAAACAGCTTAACCGCGAGCTTGTAATAACAAGCTCTTGTCAGCGATCTGCTGCCAAGAGCTTAAAGAAAAGCCTATTAAGACATATTGCTTCGGAGAACTTTCAACAGACGTAGCGTTTCGGCTTTGTTCAAGCCCTGCCCTTCAGAGCCAACAATACGAATCTCAACATTGGCGCCGACGGCCTGTACCAAAATACGGTAGTTAACCTCAAGAATTTCATCACTGCCGCTGAATAAGCGACCAAAGAAGCCCGGCTCATCAGTTGTCTCAGGGGTGTAATTTACATAGATGACACCTTCAGAACGATTTTGGTCAACGCTGACAAAGCCGCCGCGATCAGCTGAATAGAGAGTCGATGCCCAAGTTCTATCGAAACTAAGCTTAGCCAGTATAAACGGGTCTGAAATCTCTGGCGTAACCACCTCAACCTTGGCGTCGCCACCAATGTCCTGAGCAAGCAAGGATACTGATGCATAGTCGGCGCTGCTGGCCAGATCATTGGCTAGCAAAGACAGCATGTCCTTTTCACGTTGATCGTCGTCCGAGGCTTCTGGCCACTGAGCCTGATCTTCCTCGGAGCGGACTGCCTGATTGTGCACGGCGGATATCTCGGCACTATCTAGCTGCACACCAGGAGAGATCTGAAAGCGGAAACGGTGCGAATTTTCCTCATCGGAATTAAACTTGACCCAAACAGTTTCGATAATACCCTCAGAGCCATCCGCCAACGCGGCCGGAACGCCATTGCGATTAAGTACGTTGCGCACCCGAGGCCATACTTCACTGGGCGGCACGTTGATCAGAATCCAACGACGTCCTTCGAGGCTCTGGATTTTAACTGACTGTTCAAAGGTATTGACCGAGGCTGGCTGAGGACGGGGTACGTCAAACTCCACCAATTCAACACTGGTCACGGGGATTTGTGGAATTGGATAGATCTGCCCGAGTACTCTTTTGTCCATTCCTTGAGGTACCACAGTCACAGCAGTCTCCTCAGCTAGCAGGTAGTCATCGCTGCGATCACGCAGGCCCAACCAACCACAGCCCGTCAAACTTAGAATAACAACTACATTTAATACGCTAATCAATCGTTTCATCGTTATTGGCAACCCGTCAATTTGGTAAAAATCAGTGTGAAAAATATTATAGAGCTTCGGCACTGCGCATCGCAGCCCGAACTAGTTCATGGTGCTCCGCGCTCAATGGCGTCATAGGAAGTCGCAAGACATTTTCCTGCAGACCCAACGCAGCCACTGCCCACTTAACCGGGATTGGGTTGGCTTCGACGAATAGATCTCGGTGCAGTGCTTCAAGCTTGCCATCCAGATCAGCTGCCGTGGCGGCATCTCCAGCTAGTGCTGCTGCGCACATTTGAGACATTAACTTTGGAGCAACGTTAGCCGTTACTGAGATATCACCATCACCGCCTAGTAACATAAGATCTCGAGCTGTGGCGTCGTCACCAGAGTAGATAGCAAACCCCTCTGGACGCTGAGCAATCAACTCTGCAGCACGCTGCAAATCACCAGTGGCTTCTTTGATACCAACAATATTCTCAATGGCACTGAGACGTTTAACCGTCTCGGGCAGCATATCGCAGGCCGTACGACCAGGTACATTGTAAAGAATTTGATCTATGGCCACGGCTTCAGCAATAGCTTTATGGTGTAAGTAGAGCCCTTCTTGAGTGGGCTTATTGTAATAGGGTGTCACCAGCAGGCAGGCGTCAGCGCCGGAATCTGCTGCAGCTTGAGTCAAAACTATGGCTTCACTGGTGGAGTTGGCGCCAGTGCCGGCAATAATCGGCACCCGGCCAGCGGCCTGCTCGACTATAACGCGGATGACCTGGGCGTGTTCAGCGACACTTAAAGTGGCTGATTCACCAGTGGTGCCCACAGCAACTATGCTGTTAGTGCCCTGCTCTATGTGCCAGTCAACCAGGCGCTTCAACGCCGACCAATCAACCTCTTGGGTCTCTTGGTGCATGGGCGTGATCAGAGCAACAATACTTCCGCGAATCATCTACTACTTCCTATTACATCAATGGTTAAAAACCACATCATGGTACTGATGGCTACTGGGCGACACAAGCGAAACCTTTGCCTGTAAATAGCCAGGACAAAGTGGCTTTAAACAGCGCGACGACGTTTTTTTCTGACGGGCAAATTGTATAAATCTTCCTCGCCCTCGGGCCGGTTTTTAAAGCGCCGATGCACCCACAAATATTGGTCCGGCTGCAGTCGAATAAACTTTTCAATAATCTGATTAATCCTGGTGGCGTCCGCAAGATCATCCCCTGTGGGGAAGTCTTCAAGAGCCGGATACACGGTTATTTTATAGCCCTGAGAGCCAGGTAAGCGAATATGGCTGAAAGGCACAACCGCTGCACCAGTCTTTTCGGCAAAGCGCGCCGTAGCATAGACAGTCGCTGCCTGAATACCAAAAAACGGCGCGAACAGCCCCTGAACTAAACCATAGTCCTGATCTGGCCCATACCAAAGAGAGTGGCCTTTCTTAAGTGCCTTCATGGTGCCACGGACATCGCGACGCTCAAATACAGCATTATCGCCAATGGATTGATTCAGTCGACCTCTGGCCTGCAAAAAATCGTATACGGCATTGCCATGAGCGCGATACATGCCATCCATTTTCCATTTCGATGACAGAGCCGCGGCCCCCACTTCCAGGCTGGTGTAATGAATCCCCAGCACCATGACGCCGCGATCTTTAACCGCCTCAAGATGCTCTAAACCCTCGAACTGCATCAGTTTGCTAAAGCGTTTTTTCGACCACCACCAAGAGATCCCTACTTCCATCACCGCAATCCCGGTGCTGATAAAGTTGGCTCTCAGCAAGGCCGCCTGTTCCTCGGCACTGAGCTCGGGGAAACAGAGCTCAATATTGCGCCGAGCAATAATTTTTCGACGACCGGGAATGGCGTGAAAAATCAAGCCAATGCCCTTGCCAATAAACAGCAAAATAGGAAATGGCAGCAGAGTAATCAACCGCCACAAGCCAAAGGCAAACCAAATCAGCCAGTAACGAGGATGCAATAGCACAGGTCTAAATTGGATCGCTTTTGAACTCATAGTTTTACTGACATCCAGTGGGATTGGGTAGGTTTATTGCCCGAGATAAATAGTTCGCGATAAATAGTTCGCAACAAATAGTTCGTAATAAATAGTTCGCGATTAATGACTTTAATCAATTACACCAGATTCCCGATAGACACATCGGTGGCCACATCAGCCTGATAGTCAACACCATCAAGACCAAAGCCAAACAGGGTTAAAAATTCTTCTTTGTAGCCGGCGAAATCCGTCAGCTCAGCAAGGTTTTCAGTGCTGATCTTGGCCCAGGCATCAGCCACTACAGCCTGTACCTCAGGGCGCAACTCGAGTTCATCACAGCGTAAGCGACCCTCTTCATCCGTACGCGGATCGGCACTGTAAAGGCACTCGGTGTATAAACGATAGAGCTGTTCAATACAGCCTTCGTGGCTGCCATCGCGCTTCATCTCTTTAAATAGCATGGCCAGATACAGAGGCATAATAGGAATCGCTGAACTGGCCTGAGTCACCACGGCCTTGAGCACTGAGACACGGGCGTCGCCGCCGCTGGCTGCAAGCTTGTCACGAATCGACAGTACGCGCTTATCAAGATCTTTCTTGGCCTGACCAATGGTGCCATCCCAATAGAGATCCCAGGTCATTTTCTCGCCGATATAGGTAAAGGCTGTGGTCTTCGCGCCTGGGGCTAAGACACCGGCTTCATCCAATGCATCAATCCACATCTGCCAATCTTCGCCACCCATGACGGCGACTGTATCAGAGATTTCCTGATCATTTGCCGCAGACAGGCTAAATTCTTGAATGGTTTCTTTGTCGGTGTTAATGCCGCGCATGGTGATATCTTTACCCACGGGCTTTAGTGTGGAGTTAAACACTTCACCGG